>JAGSHP010000462.1 GCA_029855925.1 Candidatus Thorarchaeota archaeon
CTTATTTTTCTGAGTCGTTGCCCAGTGACTTGACTAGAATATCGACGACATCCAGTGTCCCAAGGTCACTCCCTGCAACTTCGGCACCTGCAGTCAAGTTTGTTTCACAGAAGGGACACGCAGTTGCAATGACATCTGCACCAGTCACCCTTGCCTCCTCGATTCGGCTTGCGGCAATTTTCTTGGACAGTTCAGGATCATACGATCGAAGTCCGCCTCCCGCGCCACAGCACTTCGCCTGGTCATGATGAGTCTCCATCTCCACAAGTGAAACATCGGGAATCGCGGTGAGAATCTCACGCGGAGTTTCATATACATCCATCTCGCGCCCGAGATGACACGGGTCATGATACGTCACGGTCATCTTTCCAATGCTTTGAGGCTTGAGCTTGCCCTGCTTGATGAGGTCGCTCGCAAGATCCACGATGTGAACAATCTCGGGCATCTCTATGCCCAGTTCCTCATAGTCCTTCTTGAGAGTCTTGTAGCAACCCGCGCATGAGACAATTACTCGTTTCACACCAGCCTCCTTCAACTGCTTCGAAACGCTTTGGGCGTTTTCCACCGCCCTGTCCATGCGACCAGTTCTCATCATGACCGACCCGCAGCACGGCTCGCTCTCCATCACAGCGAACTCGAGGCCGGCCTTGTGTAGAACTCTTGCCGTATTGCGTGCAACACGTGGGTTGCGAAGCGCTGCCGTGCAACCTGCAAAGTATATGGTGTCTCCAGTTATCGGTATAGAGAAGTTGAGTTCCTTCACCCACTCCCGCTTCTTGCCAACCGGCTCGTCATACGGATTGTCCTTTGCCAGAGTCTTGTCCGCGAGTGAGTCGCGCACCTCGTTTGGAATGTCTGTGATAACGGCCCTCATCTGCTCGATGACTCTGTTCGGCTCGAACTCTGCAGGGCAAATCTGAGCACAGTTTCCGCACAGTGTGCACTGGTAGAGTGACTCTGCATTCTCCGCAGTTCTCTCAAGGCGCCCCTCAAGGAGAGCAAGTGCCACCATTATCTTTCCTCGCATGGCTCCGGTTTCGAAACCGCTAGTGTTTTCCCACACTGGGCAGATGCCATTGAATCCCTTATCCTCATAGACCGCCTCTCTGCATAGCCCGCACCTGCGGCACTGTAGCATCTCTTCTCTGAGTTCTTCAATATCTACTTGTGCCATCATTCCTCACCCGCCAGAATGTGCCTATTGACAATATTGTTCGGGTCCAGTTCTGCCTTGATCCGCTTCACGAGGTCAAGATAGTCATTCATCTCAGGAACGTCCTTGAACCAATATGGGGCGATCTTGAATGGAACCGCACCAATACCGAAGACATTCTCAGCGAGCCATGCATGCATATCTCTGACTTTCTGTTCATCTTCCTTGTCAGCAGGGTCGAAATAGAGGTGTGGGTAGAAGTTGAAACTTGCATGTCCCGTTGCAAAACCTGCGGTGTGACCAAGGATTCCAAACTTGTCAAGGCCCTCCCAGATCCTCTCAATGACCTCATGCCAGTGACTCGGAGTATGATGATGATACAGAGTTCTCCAGTGCCATCCATGAGCATATGACGCCCGTGTGAAGGTTCGCAATCGGTCCTCCCATTCCCCTCGTGGGAGCTCAGGAATGTTAATCACATGACCTTCGAGTTTCTTGCATATCTCTCTCGCCATCGCCGCATCAGACTGCATTACGTCTTCTCTCACATGACCGATGATGAGCGAGACCGTATAGGGTGGCCAGTCATGCTCCGGAATACCATACTCCTCTCCAAGCATCTCCATGAAGAACTGAAGAATCTGGCCCTCATATATTGAGGCGAACAGAGCATTGACATCATTCTGTTTCAGTTCTATTACAAATCGTTCAGCCTGCTGTGCGGTCTCAAAGCCGTAGGTGTTGTAGTCAAAGAACTGCATTCGCTTGTATGTCTTGAGTGATATTGAGGTGATGATTCCAAACATTCCTAGCGAGCCAATAAAGAGACCAGTCAGGTCAGGTCCGAATGAATACCTCAGATAAGGTCCCTGCGCATTCGGATTCGCTTCCGAGCCGGTCGTGATGATCTCACCAGTTGGAAGCACAACTGTAAGACCGAGAACCATCTCCGCGATGCTACCATACTTGCTTGAACCAGGTCCCGCACCATTCACTACTACATTTCCCGCAACGGTACATGAGAGAGACGACTCTGGATAGACTGGCGTCCATAGACCATGATGGCTCAGGAACTTGTCAAGCTGTCCTAACGTGACCCCTGCGCCCACACGCACGGATCGCATCTCCTCAAAGAGTCTTATCTCTTTGAGTCTCAACAGTTCGACGACGATGCCGCCATATTTTGGAATCACCTCTCCCTGAAGACTTGTCCCCCCTGAACGAGGTGTGATAGGAATTTTATATTTATTCGCAATCTTGACAATCTCTGCCACTTCTTCTGTTGAGCCGGGCTTGACAACCATATCTGGCATTGCGCCGTCGTACCCTGTTGATGCTGAGTGCGAGTATGCGAGAAGAACATCCTTTCTTGTCGAAACGAACTCTTCTCCAACCACCGCTGCAATCTCCGCTACCACCTTTTTGTCCATGA
>JAGSHP010000464.1 GCA_029855925.1 Candidatus Thorarchaeota archaeon
ATAATATCTACGTCCCATGGTGGTCTACTAAATGCAGTAGGTCTCACAAATCCAGGCATTGATGCCTTTGAAGAAGAGGCTGCCCTCCTCAATGAGTGGGGGGTTCCCTTTGTATTAAGCATCTTCGGGGCCACAATCGACGAGATTGAGCGCGTTGCTGAACGTGCAGTGTCCATGAAACCACTAGCAATCGAGCTCAACCTCTCCTGCCCTCATGCTGAGATCAGCCAAATTGCACATAGCCCCGAGATGACCCATGAATACGTTCGTGCAGTCAAGGACATCGTTGACTGTCCGGTCTTTGCAAAATTGACACCCAATGCGTCCGACATCGTAAAGGTTGGCCTCGCTGCTGAAGCGGCTGGTGCGGATGCAATTGTTGCAATCAACACGGTCAGGGGGATGCGAATTGACATCACGCAGAAATGTCCAGTCCTGGGGAACGAGGTGGGGGGTCTCTCCGGTCCACCTATATTTCCCATTGCAGTTCGTGCAGTATTTGACTTGCATCGAGAGCTATCCATCCCAATCATAGGGGTGGGTGGAGTTAGTACCTGGCAGGATGCTGTTGAGATGCATCTCGCTGGGGCGAGCGCGATAGAGATTGGCACTGCAGTGCTTGATGGACTGGATGTCTTCCAGCGGATCAAGTCAGGTGTCACTGATTATATTCGTCGTGAGGGATTCAGTTCAGTATCTGAGATAGTAGGTCTTGCAGGAGGGGGTCATTGATGGACATCGAAAGGCTCACAGGGAATCCACGCACAGTTTCCATTACAAAGGTGGTTTCGGAGAATGATTCTGACCGAACGATATTCTTTGAAGACTCCAGTATGAGCCCTACTCCAGGGCAGTTTCTCATGGTGTGGCTTCCACGAGTTGATGAAATTCCACTCAGTATCTCCTACCTCAGGGATGGTATTGTTGGACTGACCATTCGTCCTGTTGGTCACGCCACAGAGGCCCTCGCAGCTCTCTCACTTGGCGACCTGATTGGTATTCGTGGTCCCTTTGGCCACCCATTTCATCTTGATTCCAAGAGACCACTCTTGGTTGGAGGTGGCATTGGCATGGCGCCGCTCCGGACACTTGTTCATCAATTTGTAGACCTAGACTTGGAAATCGCCGTGATCACTGGTGCACGGACAAAGGGCGAACTTCTGTTTGTCAACGAGTTAAGGTCTCTTGAGAACGATGGAGTCTCTCTCACAGTGACAACTGATGATGGCTCTGAGGGTGTCAGAGGATTTGTGACCTCTGTAGTAGAACAAGTAATGGCTGAGACCACTCCGGATACGATTTACACATGTGGTCCAGAGCCTATGATGCATTCCCTGTGGCACGTCGCACAATCGCACGGCATCAGATTTCAAGCATCTCTTGAACGATACATGAAGTGTGGTTGCGGAATCTGTGGGTCCTGTGCTCTCGACCCATCTGGGGATCTCGTCTGTGTAGATGGTCCCGTGTTTTCAGGGAAACAACTCTCTAAGATCAGCGAGTTTGGCAGTTATCATCGCGATTCCACTGGAGTCAAGAAGACATTCTGAACATGGGCGAGTACCTTACTGATACTACTCATGGACTAACATACAGGCTAAAATGAGATCACATGCCACAGGAGTGGTCCCGTGGCTAAGACTCGTCTATGCGCGTACGCCAACTGTGCGTCCGCGGATGAAACGCTTGACATAGTTTCTCTTGTTTCGGATGCGTGGGATTGGTGTGTGCCTCTCACGACCCTGTACCTTTGGGGTCGACTCGCGCACTTTTCCCGCCTTTGTAAGTGAACCGTGTGAACCTGGCATCATACTCTACCTCGTTCGTTCAATTAGTGTCCCGAACCGAGTGAATAAAAAGCTATCCAATTAGCACTGATTAGATACTACAACTGGTCTGTAGAGGTAGCTGTCACTGATGAACGACAATGACGAGTACGAACTCCATCGGGCGATAATTCACGCTCTGCTCAATTCAGAGGAACCACTAACAAAACAGACCATCAACAAGATCAAGAACAGGATATGTGGAACATTTCATCGTTCTCGAATTCCCACTAATGCCGATGTACTCGAATACGCAGTCCCTGAAGAGGCTGAGATTCTACGACCACTACTTCGAACACGTCCAGTTCGAACGATCTCCGGGGTCGCCGTTGTGGCAGTCATGACCAAACCTGCGCCATGCCCCCACGGTAAATGTGCATACTGTCCAGGAGGTCCTGATCTCGGGGTGCCGCAGAGCTATACTGGCTATGAACCCGCAACTATGAGAGGCATTCAGCATAACTTTGATCCCTATGACCAAGTCACCAGTAGACTGAACCAGCTCAGGACTATCGGTCACTCGATACAAAAGGTCGAGCTGATAGTCATGGGTGGAGATTGGTGTTCGAAGGACCTGGACTATCGCCAGTGGTTCGTCAAGGGCTGCCTTGATGCAATGAATGGATCGATAAGCGAAAGCCTTGATGATGCTAAGCGCTTGAATGAAACAGCACAGGTTCGTAACATTGGGACGACCTTTGAGACCCGTCCTGACTGGGTCTCCGCATCCTCCATAGATCAGATGCTTGAGATGGGCGCGACCCGTGTTGAGATTGGCGTACAGACACTATCGGACGAGATCCTTGAGCGTGTGCAGCGTGGTCATGGTGTTGATGCGACCATTGAGGCAACCAGATTGCTTCGAGATAGTGGGCTCAAGGTATGTTACCATATGATGCCCGGTCTCCCTGGGGCAACACCTGAGTCGGATCTTGCCGTATTTGAGCAGTTATTCTCTGATGCCAGGTTCCGTCCTGACATGTTGAAGATTTATCCCACTCTGGTGGTCAAGCATACCAAACTGTATGAGTGGTGGAAACAGGGTGAATATACGCCCTACACGAATGAGGAGATCATCACGCTTGTGGCAAGAGCCATCAGTAGAATGCCCGAATACGTTCGAATTCAGCGCATGCAGCGAGACATTCCACTTCATCAGATCGAGGCTGGTCTTAATAGAGGCAATCTCCGTGAGCTAGTTCATCGGAGGATGGCACAGCTTGGCCTGAGAAATCCCACAATCCGGTATCGTGAGGTCGGTCATTATGAGATGCGTACGGGGTCGCCCGCCTCCCCCGCAAATATGACTCTCGTGCGCCGTGATTATCCGGCGGCTGGTGGCACGGAGATATTCCTCTCAATGGAGGATTCGGTTGCAGATGTGCTCTTTGGATTCTTGAGACTGCGTGTCCCCAGTAGTGATGCGCACCGCCCTGAGGTCTTCTCTCAACCATCCGTCCTG
>JAGSHP010000197.1 GCA_029855925.1 Candidatus Thorarchaeota archaeon
GTGTATAAGAGACAGGTCCAGCTCGACTGGGTGATCCAAGTTGGTCCCTATCCACATCCCATCAGTACGAAGATTCTGTGGCAGGCATACACCCTGATGTTCATCGCGGTTGTGCTCTCAATTCCATTCTTCAAACATGACAAGGATACAATGAAGCGAACCTTCTCCACGTTCATGAAGCGTGCTCCGCGACCGGTTCTTGCGGCAGCCATCTTCTTTGCAATGGCTGAGGTAATGAATTACAGCGGATACATCTCCAGTGCAGGCGGATGGGTGGAACCAGTAGACATGACCAACAACATGATATACCTTTTGGCATCAATGACATCTTCCACTCTTGGTTCTACGTACCCTGTGACTGCCGCATTCCTCGGTCTGCTGGCTGGATTCATCTCTGGGTCGGAGACCTCAGCAATTGCGATGTTCACGAAGTATCATTACGAGGCAAGCACCATGATCGGTGCCAATGCTGTGGTTGTCGCTGCATCGAATGGGATAGGTGGCGGCTTGGCAAGTGTGATCAGTCCTGCCAAGATACAGAACGCGGCGGCGGTCATAGATCAGATTGGCATTGAGGGTGATGTCATTCGGTATGGTGCGGTCGTTGCGATCTTGATGACTGCGGCAGTTGCAATAATGACAATGTTCTGGGCATTCCTGTGACGATCCACTCTATCTATCATTACAGGGGCCCATTCATCAGTCAATTGACGAAGCACCAGTGGATCACGTGGTTGTTTGCCTACGATGAAGCTGCGGACCTTGTAGCAAGCAGATGCTTGAACCAGACGAATACTGCTGAAATTGTACCCAGAGATCCAAGTGGAATGAGTGCCCTAGACCATAGCATAGGAACAACTGAAATGACCAAAGGGGCGAGCAGGAGCAGTGTAAACACCTGTTTGCTGAATCGATGTATGACCTTGCTATACGTGCCGTAGATGATGGGAAGCCATAACAGAATCATGATTGCAAGTAGAGGCAGAGAAATCGGTGACATTCTCAAAGTCATGAATTCACAGCTGTTCGTGTGCGCCACCAAATTTAGGCCGGCAAACATGAAAGTGTTTTTATGAACTAGGATGCCGCCCCTGAAGACTGACTGGTGAGCTACATACCAAGGTAGCAGATAGCTGAGCAGGAGTATTAGTAGCGGTAGGTTCTCCTTGTTGCCCCTGAATGATGCCCAATCGAAAGGTCTAGCTGCACGTTGTATTTGAGCAATGGTGACAAATATCAGACTTATTATGAACACCAGCAGAAAGTACAATTCCAGTGACAGACCAAGTCCCAAGAATGCATAGATTGGAAAGTGGACGCTGAGCACCCATGTGCGGTTCGCGTCAATGTATGCATATCCCTCAAATCGATACGGTCCGGCAGTAGTGGAAACAGACAGTTCGACCGAGAACTCTGTTATGGTTATGGGGAGATATACGGACTCCGGTAATTGATTCGTAGTGCAGCCCGACACAGCATAAATCATCTCTGAAATGCGTGATTGATATATCAGGCAATCAAGTGCGGTCTGAGGAGTGATGTCAAGATATAGTGTGGTTGTGGGCAAGATCACTGTGACTCTAGAGCTGTTGGTCTCGGAAAGCGTGATGTTGAATCTGTGATGAGTGGACAGTGGATAGATGACTGAGGAGCACCACCCTGAATCACAGAAGCACAAGCCGGTTGGCACATACACAATATCATCAACACGTCGCGGTAAGATTACAGCCGAATTGCCAGTAGTGTTAAGAGTCATATTCACTGCAGGAAAGACATTGAGATACCGCCCCCACGGATTTTCAAAGACACTCTGGGAATCACTACCGAGCACATTCAATGTCACGGGAACCAGAGGTTGTGTTGCATGAGCGGAGACAGTGACCGATTCAATGACAAGCTGGACTGCTGTTTCGACCCTGATTGTAACATAGAATGCAATCATGCAAGCCCATTCGTCTATCGCCGACTTAGCCTCGGTGACTGGTGCCTGTGCGGCAATCTCGAAGATGCCTGACTCCTGCAGTGATGTGGAAATCTCACTGTTCGCTCTGTCATAGAAGCCTTCTTGGAATATTGGCTCGACTTCGATATTGCAGGCTCCAGATAGGATTTGCCCCTTGATTGTGACAGTGAGTTCATCGATAAACCCGAGTGGGACGTTGGCCCTATTACTGAACGTGAGTTCGTTGTTTGTGATATCGAACAACGTGCCATTCTCAACGAGGTCATAACTCAGTCCGTTTGGATGGTCGTATCGGATGTCATACGAATTGAACGACCATTCTTCCGTGGCACGAAAAGGAGTGGCATTAAGCATATCGATCATCCTATTCGGACTTACTGACACGAACTCTAGTTTATGATCGTTTTTCGTCTCGTTGCTACCATTGTCGAAAATACCACCCTCGGCCGATGTCTGAGCGTGGGTCACAACCAGAATTGACGCACTGACTATGACCGAACAGATGATTCCAATGACAAAATAGCGCAAAGCTCTCTCTCTTACCGCTGAACGTGTCGGTTCTGGCATCATGTTCCATTGCTACTTGTCTTCGAAAAGATAATAGTCTACGTTTTAGACCAGGGAAACATAGGAGTCGGTTTGTCTAGATTTTGTGTTATGGATGGACCCCGTGTGGTGAGATTCCTCTACCGATACCGACCGGCCAGTTGTGTCTCATCCGGTCTTTGGCTAACAGGCATCCGTTCGCTCTTCATTGCCACGAGCAACGCACGAGCCAATCCCGAATAAAGAACCGAGAACGACCAGCGCTGGACCAATGAACACCACTTGACTGGATGCCACTGCACTATGGATTGAGATAGAACTGGTATGATCATTGCGCGGACTAGAGGTAATATCAGGCTCAGAACAAACATCCGCCTGCTGAGTTGACCACTGAGTCGGTTAAGTATCGAGTAATGAAATGGAAATCACAGAAGAAATTCCATGAGTATCCAAATCGATGGTAAGGGGAGCAGCACTGCATCCACGAATTCTCGAGTTCCAACGGAAACCGTTGATTGTAAATTGGACAAAGTTGACCATTCTATCCCGAGTCCGCCCAGCAACGGCACTGGGCTCAGTTGATGAAGACTCATCTTGTTCTCTACATCGAGCCTCAGTATTATCACATGGGATCAGAAGTATTTAAGCCCATATCACGAAATGTCCAGAAATGTCCAACTTTTGGACAGCTGCTTGCAACCCTATCTTACTGGACGTATGACGCACACAGTTGCAAGTCTTACATCTTAGACTAGACGAGTCCTCGCCACATTCGAAAGACCTCTGCCCAGAAAAAGACCATTGCCGAGATTCCGATGGTGAGCGCAAAGACGGAGTGGACGGAGTAGTCGACCACACCGAGTACGACATAGAAAACCACAAGTCCAGTGATGAACGACGCGTACACGATGTTTCTTGGTATCGCCTTGTAACCCACGTAGAGGAAGTTGTCAAGGAAGCCCAGGTCGGCATTTGGATTCACCTGATACTCTCCATCGGGAGTCCGTTCCACAAGACCATGCTCGATCAGCTTGTCAAGATGGTAGACGGCAACACTGTGGCTGCTCAAGTCTAGACGACGAGCAATATCACGAGGACCAGCAGGTCCTCTGTTTCCAAGTAGCCAGATCAGCACTCGCCATGTGGTGGTCCCCAGTTTGAGTACTAGTGGAAGGTCGTCCGCATCGCCAGATCTTCGAAGACGCATCA
>JAGSHP010000466.1 GCA_029855925.1 Candidatus Thorarchaeota archaeon
CTTGCTAAAGACAGTGTTTAATAAGTATGAATCACGACGCTGTTGCAACAGAGCGGGACAACATGAAACGTAAAGGCCCAAGTGAAGAAGCAGCAGTTCTCATTGGCACGGCTGACGGTCTCGAAAAAGAGGTCGCACGTATCATGGGTCTGACAAGCAATGAGGCCAAGATCTATCTTGCGCTCTTAGGGGAGAACGCATTAACCGTCAGTCAACTTAGCAAGACCACGGGGATTCATCGGACACGCGTCTACGACAATCTGAAGGGCTTGGAGAACAAGGGCATCGTAACGTGCGTTGATGGAGAGCCTAAACAGTTTGTCACAGTTCCCGTCGCAATTGCGATTTCTCACTTAATTGAACAGATGACCGAATCACTTGAGAGAAGAAAGGAGAAACTGTATGCCTTGCAATGTGTTTTGCAAAGGCTTGAGACTCCGAAAGAGATTCGCCCAGAACAGGTCTACATTATTATGGTCGACGAGATTCTGGATGAACTCAGATCGTTTCTGGCCCAAGCGAAGGAAAGAGTTTGGTTGTGCAAGAAGACTGCGGGAGGATTGCTCGATTGGTCCGTTCTAAGAGACGACCTCAGGAAACTGCAGCAAGACGGAGCAGATGTCCGAATTCTGGCGGACAGTAAACTGGATATCGGGTTTCCAGTCAGGGTGGTGCGCTCTATTCCTTTTTCGTATGCCATAGTTGATGCAACTGTCTTTTGCTTCTTCCTTGACAAGAATGTACGCGATCTCGGAAAAGCACTGGTTACCTCAAATGATGAGTTCTTATCATTTCTAGCCAGCTCATACCAAAACTGGTGGATGAGCGCTGAATGAGGGAACATAGTGTTCATGGTCCTAAGATGATAGTTCCTCACGGATACTGCATAAGTTGCGAACCGTTGTGCTTGTTTAGTCATCATTACTCACCTGTAAGGGGAATACTTACTTGCGCTACTTCTTCCCGCACAATCCTTCGAGCCATCGTCCAAGGAATGGTTTCAGTATCGAGACCACGAAATCATTAAGAAACGAGGGACCGACAATGAGCGGGATAGCTATGGCAGACACAGACAAGCACCGCACGGTTCAGCAGGCTGCGGCCTTATCGGTGGTCGCAGCGCTTGCTCTCACCAGCCTGAAATTCATCGTGGGCATTACCAGTGGATCGCTTGGTATACTCTCAGAGGCATTCCACAGTGGTATCGACATGCTGGCAGCGGGAGTGACTTTTGGTGCGGTCAGAGCTGCCGCCCGTGCTCCAGACACCGATCATATGTATGGCCATAGCAAGATTGAGAGCTTCGCAGCACTCACCGAGACTGCGCTCTTGTGGCTAACATCAGCGTGGATCGTATACGAGGCTTGGCGAAGAAGTGTCTTTCAGGAATTTCCCGATGCGACTCTCTGGGGCATCATCGTCATGATCACGAGCATCGTTGTTGATTACGAGCGTAGCAGAATGCTCTATCGCACGGCTGACGAATTTGGAAGCCAGGCCCTTGAGGCAGACGCACTTCATTTCAGTACCGATATGTTATCTTCAACAGTTGTCCTCATTGGGCTTGCTTTCGTCTGGTTGGGCTTTCCAATTGGAGACCCCATTGCAGCAATTGGTGTGTCTGTGATCATCATCTTCGTCTCGTTGCGCCTTGCCAAAAGAGCATACGACGAGCTTGTGGACCGGGCTCCACCGGGCATTCGAGAAAAGATTGAGAGTATTTGCAACACGATTTCCGGAGCCATTCGCTGTGATCGTGTTAGAGTTCGTGGCACAACCTCGACTATCTTCGTTGACATTGTTGTGACAATTCCTGACTCCTTACCGCTCTCTCGTGCACATGATATCACCGAGATCATCGAGAGAGAGGTGTCAAAGATTCACAAAGGGATGGATGTCGTAGTTCACATGGAGCCAACGCGTTGTGGGAAGCACGGGCGTGCACTAGACATGTACTCGAAACTGCAGAAGCTCGCGCAGGCACATCCACTCATCGAGAGTCTACATAAGGTTCGAATCTACTCAGTGGGCTCTGACATCAACATCTCCGCAGATATCGAACTGCCTGCTCAACTCAGTGTACGAGAAGCCCACAAGGTCGCTGATGAACTGGAGGAAACACTCAGA
>JAGSHP010000427.1 GCA_029855925.1 Candidatus Thorarchaeota archaeon
CTCCCACAGGTGTACAGTTCATCTGGTCTTGATATTGGCAACATCGACTCGTATGAAGAATATCTTGACAGCGTCACGCACGTGTTTCGGAACGTTCAGTCATTCTTGAGACCCGGGGCGTATATCGTTGTAGTGGCTCAGAATGTGCGTGATGTAGACGGAGTCGTTCGTCCTGTTGCGTGGGACCTCGCAAGACGGCTCTCAGAGTTCTATGTGCTGCGTCAGGAACAGATCTGGTGTCAGGACAACAAGAGGTTGGGCTGCTGGGGATACCCGACCACCTATGTCTCCAATGTCCACCATCATTACTGCCTGGTGCTGCAGAAGCCGTAACATCAGTGCCAGCTGATGTCTTGGTCAATCTCTGACTGTACCACCATTGCTCTTAGCTTTCACAAAGTTTTTAGGTTTTCCCGACAGGAGCTGACTGGGAATGTGGGAATCCACTTAATCGCATGTTCAATTCTTGGAGTTATGGTGATGGCCGAGGAACCAACCGCGTCTGAAGATGACGACTATGATGCTTTTGAACAGCGTTCGACTGGCTACGCGAGGACGATTGTCTTTTCGATTGTGCTATTATTCATTCTCTCAGCCGTCAGCCTCATCGTAGTGAACTTTGCTCCTGATTTACAGTACGAGGGTGTTCCTGTCACTACACTGTTGGGCATAGTCTGGCTCATCGCAGTAGTATGTATGTGTCTCTATCAGACATGCAGGACTCGTTCTGCACAGTTGTCTGACTTCTCCAAGTTGCGGAGAGAGTCTGAGTTTCCTACCGTAACGAGCGACTCATACTCAGCAGAACCGGCAACCTCAGACACGCCGGGGAGAACCGTCATCTATGTTGAGAAGGAACCGGTCGTTTATGTTGCCCCCTCTCGATGCCCTCATTGTGGAGCACCAATGGACTCCGAGAACGCTGAATG
Organism: Candidatus Thorarchaeota archaeon; assembly: GCA_029855925.1. GTDB lineage: Archaea > Asgardarchaeota > Thorarchaeia > Thorarchaeales > Thorarchaeaceae > B65-G9. The sequence goes on from JAGSHP010000427.1 coordinate 930, forward strand.
GGTCGGCCCGCTCCAAGTCCGATGTCCCTCCTGCGGACACGTCGCACCCGCAGAAAAGCATGAGGTCTGATATGGCATCGGAACCAATGCCGTTGTCGACGCATTATTATTTGGACCGTGACGGTCTTGTACGTATGTTGTATACCGTTCGCGACTTGACAATTGATGACCATGAACAGGTCCGGGAGCTCAGTGCCACTATCTGGGACGGCAATGACTACGTCGGTGAGACATTCCCCAGATGGATTGAGAGAGAAGACGCCTTTGTCTATGGGATCTTTGATGGTACCGACCTGATTGCCGTTGCGACCCTAGACCAGGTCTCAGGAACTAAGATTGCATGGGTTGAGGGACTTCGAGTCAAAGACAGCTATCGTGGTCAGGGACTTGCCACGCGCCTTGTTCATCATATCGTCGAGCAAGCAAAGAGCATGGGCATCGAGATCCTATGGTATGCGACAGGAAGCCGAAATGAGGCATCGCAATTAGTTGCAGAGAACACCGGATTCACCCTTGCAACTCGTGTAGGCTATGCTGGATTTGAAGCGCCTTACCCGCAGCATCCAAGCCCAAGTCCGAATATTGTCCCGCTAACGGTCAATGCCGAACGTCTGCACTCACTTCTCCAAGAAAACCCTGACCTGATTGACACAGAACGCATTCCGCTCGCTTGGTCCTTTGACTTCCCCACCATTGATGGACTTCGACGACTAGGTCGGGAGACAGACTTCAAGGTCATTATCGACGATGATGGCCGGGCAATCGCTCTATACTATAGCAAGTATGTTGGTCATGACGAACGTACTCGCGGTGCATACACAGTCTATGCCAGTGATCGGACTGCATTTGTAGATGTCATGGCTCGCATTCTTGACGAGATCGAGACCCGAATGCCTTCTCGTGCCGCAGTGTTCCTTGGTCCTCGAGTGAAAGAGTGGTCGAAGCACCTTGGTTTCATTGACAAACAATATGAGAAGCGCTCATTCCTGCTATACGAACAGAGATTTGGCGGTGGCTCGGAGTAGTATGTCGCCTCCGGCCGTCGGTACGTGTGAGTGAGAGTCTTTATCATAAAGTGAACTCACTATCTGCTGGGTGATTGATTTGATTCGACGTGGAACTCCCGACGATGCCGATGCGTTTGCTGACATTGCTCTCTACGCCTATGGTGTTCCAGAGGCAGACCGTGGTTGACTGAAGACTTCTAAACATGTGTCGGGCTTGGTCACGATTCTTCTCTTCCCACTGATTGGAGACGTCTGAGTGCCTCTCTTGCAGCCGGGGTCTCGGGCTCGAGATAGAGCGCGTCCGCCGGGCATCTGTAGACACACGCTCGGCAATTCACGCAGTTCTCCGGCCCTGACAGAGTGATCGTCTTGAGAACATGGTCAAGATGTGGAATCAGCATCGGGCATACATCAACACAGGTCCCACACAACGTACAGAGTTCCTCTTTCACGGAGATGCGACCATACGGTGTGAGCTTGTACGAGACCCCCCACCGCTCCATCACCTTGAGCTTTCCTCTGTTCCAACTACGCGCCAGAAACGACGACCTGAGATTCGGAGTGAGGCCATCTGCATCGTAAACAGTGACCAGTGACAGGACGACCGTCAAGAGGTCCAGAGGCCAGAGATTCAGAGTTGCCAGCGGTCCAGTGAATGTCACCATCAATGAATATTGGACTTGCCATATTCCTGTGACAAGCCACGAGACCAAAATAAGAGCAATCAGCATGGCGCCCGTCCACATGGCAACCTTCTGTGTTCCAAGTCGTGCAGGGATGTGCGGCCAGAGGGAAAAGACTCCATAGAAGTAGACAAGAATGGTGAGAAGCATCGGGACGATCCATGAGAGTTGACCGGTGAACGCCAGCATCAACGAGAGTGGTATGCCAAACAACAACATGATTGGTA
>JAGSHP010000461.1 GCA_029855925.1 Candidatus Thorarchaeota archaeon
ACTTTCTTCCTATAAACGAGAAGGTGTGACCCTCAAACTGGTCGCAAAAAGGATGGTGGGCCGTCAGGACAGGGGAGGAGACTCGAAGAAAAGTGAGTGGGCGACTCAAGATCGCACCACGGTCAAAGACCAGTTTTCCTCGATTGGGATCTGAGAGAACATCCTCACAGGGTCGCTCACTCAGTTCCTTCCGCTCCTGTTTCCTGACAGCCACATTCTCAGACCACAGACTCTGAAAGAGCCTATGTTGTGAATGTGAATGTTGGCACAGTTGGCATGAATGCCAAGAGTAGGCCTGGGAACAACAAGAAGATGATTGCAAATATCACAATGGCCTCAATGATGAATGTAATGAGCCATGCTGCGATTGCACCGCCCCAACCTACATTGTGGCGTGTCTTGATGAAGTACCAGGCAAGGATACAGCCTAGAATCGGAATCAGTGAGACTATCGCCATGAGCAATGCTGTGACAAAGGTAGTCCCCAGTTCACGATTCTGTCCATTCACGAAGCCCAGAGCAATTCCTAAGAATATTGCGTTTATCACTAGTGCTATCACGAAAATCAGCACCAGGAGAAGGCCTAGGCTTCCCAGTAGCAGTGCAAAGTCAAGTTGCATGTTTCCTATCTCCTCCACCAGGGAAGGTTTGGTGTCATTTAGTCGGGCACAGTGAGTTAAAAGTATAACGGGACCGGGAAAAAATACGTGCATTGGCATGGTTATCGATCAGACTGTTTCGAGGCTTCACTTGCAAAGAACTGGCATGTGAGATGCCGGAGTCCAGATCTCTGGGTTCGAATCAATGTGTGCTGGGACCAGAACCGTAAGCACAATGTCAACTCTTCTTGGGAGGCTACATTTTATATAGCCAAGTCTCGAGATAGTACTGGAGAGCGAATGAGAGTAGACTCACGATTGAGCAAGAGAGTCCCTAGTCTTGTGTATGATCTTTTTGTGCGCACGCGGCGAGACGGACGTGTTGAGATCTTCACTATTGATTACGGCGGGAAGTTGAGGATCTATGATACCGAGGGCCATACGGTTGCATCTCGGGCATGGAGTCCTGATGTCAGAAGCATCGCGATTGGTGACGTGGACGCAGATTTTGCAGATGATGTGATCGCTGGAACAAAGGACTGTGTCATCATAATCGGAGCCAAGGGAAATCGAATTGCCAAGATTGAGCGACCCAGCCCTGTCATAACCTGCGATGCAGCCGACATCGACGGGGACTGTGCGTCCGAGGTCATTGTGGCGCTCCAGAACAATGAGGTCACGCTCTGGAATGACGAGATGACAGTGATCTTCTCCAGGACGTTCTCCTCCCATATTACATCTGTTCGTCTGGAGAACTTGACCGATGACGATGATATGGACGCAATAGTGATTGAGCGAAAGGGAAACGTCACGGTGCTCTCCTCGTCCGGTCATACCTTGAAAGAGCTCAAGCTTGATGATGGCGATATCCGGGTGGCAACGGTACTGGACCTCGACAAGGAGAAGATCATCGTCACAGGCAACTCAAAGGAGGCTGCGCTCAGGGTATGGAATATCGAGGGAAACCCAATTGCCAGAATTCCTCTGCCCGACGTCCCCCACTCGATAGATGCCAATCGTCACTTTCGTGGAAACACCCTGTTCTTGGTCGTTGGGACGCAGGCAAACACGCTCGAGATCATCCAGCTCATCAGTGAGAGAGAGTCCGTGGCGACCAAGCGCGTCATTGAGGAGCTCAGGTCCACGAAGAGAGACGTGTATCGAAGACCCATCAGATGTGGGTACTGCGGAGCACCAGTTCCCCCTGATGTGGACAGATGCCCATCGTGCGGTGCTTACCTAGAGTCCTTCGAAGAAGATGAGCTTGACGAATACATCTCTGAGACGATAGGCTCAGTGCTTGAGGTGGACCACGAGATCAAGTTGAACGAGCTGGACAGAATCGTGCGACGTACGCTACCAGCCCCCCGTGTATACAACCTCCGTCGCCACATTCAAGGAATGGTAAAGAAGGGCATCATCTCAGGGCACTTCCGTGGCTGTACATTCATTGCGACCACGAAGCGACCAAGGGGCACAATGGCATCCAGTGCAAGTGCTTCAAGAATCAAGCAGGTTCAGTCGATTGTGAGCACGAGAACCTCCGACATCGGAGACCTGATCGACATTGCAGATGCGCTCTCAGACCCTGATGTCGACCACGGTCTAAGTCCGCGTGATATCAGACGCGCGCTGATTCTGCTAATGAAGCAGGGCGTCATAGATGGGGAATTCGTGGGACGGACAACTTTCCTTCTCAAGTCGCACATTGATGA
>JAGSHP010000333.1 GCA_029855925.1 Candidatus Thorarchaeota archaeon
CCTCTTCTCGGTCAGCAAGGAAGATTGCCATGTCTGAGCATATTCTCTCACAGAACTCGCAATTTACGCAGGCCTCGATGTCACAAGCATCTACAGGGTGGTATCCCTTCTTGTTGTATTTGGTCAGATCGAGACATAGCACATTCTTGGGACAGAACTCGACACAGAGCCCGCATTGTTTGCATTGTTCCTGTAGAATCACAAGAACCTTCTCTCGGTGTCTGGGCGGTTTTGGCGTTATAGGCTTGCGCACAGATGACATCGCTAATTACTCCTGGCCCACCACGGCGATTGGTTGTCGTGTCGAAGTGTGGGGACAGTTATGCGGCGGCTGCGCCACCGGCAACCTTCGGAGAATCCCACCGCTATAAGAGCGTTACTTTGGCGGACTCCTCTTGACTACGTATAGGATGACGAGAGTTAAGTATATCTTCCGTTTTAGGCCATATCAGTTCTAACGAGGTGTTGCGTTGATGTCGGAAGATGTACCTCTGAAGGATTTGGTAGCGGCCCTGAAGGGCAAGACGCTCCAAGTCTATTGGTACATGCTTCGGCACCCGGTCCCGATGACCGCACGTGAGATTCAACGTGGCACACGCCTCTCGAGCCCCTCTCTCTCCATGCATCACCTTGAGCGTCTAAAGAATCTCGGACTTGTCGACAAAGATGTGCATGGACAATACACAATAAGGCGCGACATTCGCGTCGGGGTGTTGAACCTCTTTGTGGGACGCGGTCGTCTGATGGTCCCCCGATACCTCTTCTATGCGACCTTCTACACCTCGATAACGGCATCTCTACTCACAGTTGCGTTCTTGACGAACAGTGTCACGAATTGGCTCTCAGTCGTACTCATCGTAATCCTTCTCTCTCTTGATGTCTTGCTCTGGACAGAGACTCTCAGAATCTGGCATGAACAACCGTTTCCGGAGGGCGAAGAATGAGTTCTAAACATAGAACTATTTACGAATTGATTCATAGAATATACTGCCCGACACAAATGCGTCGCGAGGCAAGATCAATGAGGTATGCCTTGCTCTCCATTGCATTGGTCATTCTAGTCTTCACTGGGCCCCTTGTTTCTACTACGTCTGACGCATCCCCCCCACTGAACTCAAGTTTCCTCCCGCCAAATGCACACCGACTATCCTTGGGATCGCCAAACGTCACTCTGACTTACACGTCAAGGTGGAACTCCACAGAGACGTTGGTACACGCTGGTGACAGACTGGCTGGGGACCACATAGTACTTCACGCTCGGTGGGACCCAAGCACCGATATTGTGCAGAGCATCATCTCCGTCAATGCGACTGTTGTTCCAAAGGAGATATCTGCAGAGAACGCATCAGCAACAGTTTCGATTGATACACGCGCCCTAGGAAACAACTTCACCTGCAAGGTCAATATGACCGCCGTCTTTGCCAATGACACAGTCACCTCCACCATAGTGGATGACGTGTTCTTGGGGAACTTCTTTGCACCAGAGGTACAGGTCATCTCTCCAAATGGCGGCGAAGTGTGGGTCGGGGTCAATAACGTGACGTGGATCGCATCTGACAAGAACTCCGATGAAACCTTGACCTTTGACATATTTCTATCCCCCGACTCAGGTCGCACACTCATGTTGTTAGCGTCTGGTGTCAATCGAACATGGTATCTCTGGGACTGCTCCACGTTCACACAGTCCTCCAGTTATGTGATTGCAATACGCGCCTTTGACGGTATCTACTACTCGATGGACATGTCGGATGGCAACTTCACTGCTGGAGGTATCGCCTCAACCACGACGACGGTGACGACCACACTACCCACTTCAACAACTACAACCACAACTGCTGCTGCCCCCACAGCCATTGCGGCGTTTGAGGGACCAATACTGACATTTCTCATGGCAGCTCTAATCTCGAGTGTAGCAATGGCTCTGTTCGTCTACTACAGTGCCAAGCGCTGGATTTGAGATCCTCACTGTAGGATTCTATCAAGAATTTCCTTGGTGCTGACCACGTGTTTGTGTAGCCCTAGCTGGTCAGGTTCAAGTCCCATGGCCAGGCCCAACAGCTGGGTATAGTAGAAGACCGGGATCTTGTATTTCATCTCACCAAGTTCTTTGTTCAGCTGTGGCTGCGAGACCTCAAACTGAAGGTGGCAAAACGAACAGACATCCACGATGATGTCGGCACCCGCATCCATCATGTTGTCCATCTTCTCTTTTGCAATATCCACACTGACAGGTACGTTACTTCCTCGCACGCCCCCACCGGCACCACAACACATGTACTTGTCCTTGTATCTGATGCTCTCTGCGCCCGTGGCCTCTACGAGCTCGTCAAGAAACGTGTGTCGTTCGGACTGCTGCCAAGGACGAGTCTTGCTTGGCTTGAGAAGATGGCAACCATAGTGAACTGCTACCTTAAGCCCCGTGAGTGGGCGTTTGACCATCTTCTTGATCGCCTCTGGTCCCATGTCGTATATCACTTCGATGATGTGCTTGGCGTCTGCCTCCCCCTTGAACTTGATGCCCATTCCCTTGAAGACCTGCTGGACCTCTCTCAGTTTATCGGGGTCCTCGTGAATGGTGGCAAGGGTTTCCTTGAATGTACCATAACATCCGTTGCAGCCAGTAATGATATCGTTACCCGCCTTCTCCGCCAGCGCTAGATTTCTTGAAGCGAGCGCCAGCCATGTTGGTTCATTGAATGACCGAATCACTCCTGGGGCTGGACAACAGCTTGCACCCTGAAGGTCCTCGAGCTCCACGCCAAGCCGTGGCATCACTTCTCGAATGCTCTTCTCCACATTTGGGAATCTGTTCGGCATCACGCAGCCCAGAAAGAAGGAATACTTCTTCGCCTCGGTCATGTTACTTGCACTCCCCAGTCTTTTCTATGAGTTCAATGAAGTGCGTTCTTCTCATTATCTCTTGGACCTGTTCCAGTGCCTCTTCACTCGAATGAGTTGTAGGTGGAATCTCACTGAGCCCTAGCTCCCTGCGCATCTCCCGATTTGCATCATCCAGCGGGACAGCATGCCCTGTCTTAATGAGCTTCTGTGATGCCTTCTTGTGTTGGGGGAGCATGTACCCCTCCTCTACTGCCATGTTGCGCATGATGATGATTGCATCAGTGACCTTGATCTGCCGTGGGCATCTCTCAAGACATGTGAGACAGGTTGCGCAGAGCCAGAGGTCTGGAGAGCTGAGCACCTCCTCCTTTAGTCCCAAGAGTGCTTTTCGGATGAGCTCTCTGGTCCTGAATGCAGTGCGTCTTCCACTTGGACAGACACTTGAACAAGTGCCACACTGGATACAGGTCCGAATTCTGTCCGCACCTGCTCTCACAATGGCGTCCACAAACGTGAGGTCAATGTCTTCATCATCGATGATCTCTCGGGAGATGGGGCTTGTCATTTCAGACCCTCGGTATTGCTTCCAATGCACATGCGCTCCGCATAGCACGATATAAGCCTATAGCCCGACTGTGCCTCTCCGACGCTCATCCGATATAGTATTCCTCATTCGACAATAATGATACGTTGCCGATGTTCACGTCCACAAGTCCCGCTTCAATGGCTATGTCCCGTGCATGGTACGCATGTCTATGGCTCGTTCTCGGCAGGTCTCTCATGTGATGATGCGGTGCGAACCCAAGGAACGCCGTTGGTATGGTTGGGTCGCACTCAGCAATGAGTTCAACCAGCCTTCGGATCTCATAGTCGTCAACATAGCCTGGCACGAGCAGAATGCTTGCCACAAGGAACTTGCCTTCATGTTTGCTGGAAATGGATGCAAGTCGCTTGAAGTTACGTAATACTACATCGTTTCTAACACCTGTGAGTGCCGTATAGATCGAAGGTGTGTACGCCTTGAGATCGAACTTGATAGTTCCACCGCTCCGTATCACGACATCCGCCATGGGATTCAGCCACTTCATCGAGATGTTCCCATTGGTTTCGTAACAAACGATCACATCCCCATGCTCAACGGCGAGTTCCGCGGTTTCGAGAGAGTGTCGCATGTTACAGGCAGGATCGCCTCCGAAGTAGCATATGCATGCGGTGTCTGTGTCTATGACATTCACCAGTTCTTCTGGCGACATGCGTGGCCTCCCTTCACGCATCATCTCCTTGAAAGAGTCGTTCTGGCAGAAGAAACAGTCAGAGTTGCAGGAGCCATAGAACACTGCAAGATTCTTGAGCCGTACTGACTGTAGCGATCTTCTGTGTGACTTGGAGACTGGGCAGATCCAGTCTGCAACACAGTTAGTCGGTAGTGGATCAAAGTACCAAGAGACCACGGCCTGTCCGGGAAATCGTTCGACAATGCGTCCGTTCTGGCATCTGTACATCCCACAGAAGCCAATCTCCCCCTCATCCAACCTGCAGTGGTTGCCGCACTCGGAACACACCACTCCCCCTGACTGCGGAATCTCCGGAGGGAGACCACGTTTCTCTCGCAACGCTCGATGCTGCTCCAGTGCCCTCTCAATCAGGCTCGGCTCTCTTCTGAGGCATTCCCCACAGTGACCAATGACCTCAGAGGCCAAATGGTGCCGGTCACTGTGTCCTGTGCAATACATGTCTATACCATTATGATTCCACGCAATATTATTGTTGCCGCCCCCATTGAACTCCGGGCGGGCTTGGAGAAGTCGCCCGTCAAAACCGCTCTGGCGCTCATAACGGGGGCGCTCAGCGTTGACACGGACCTCTCCTAGTCGCTCAAGAAGCTCGTCAATGAGTGGGTTCGCCAAGAAATTGTTGTCATAGAAGCCGACGCGTGGCTTATGGATCCTGCTGATGACGGTTTCAACTGGAATGGGGCGAATGTATCCCTCCAATCACTATGCATAGCAGAAGGGGCACTGACGGATACAGCCCCTACTGGCCACAAGGACCTGTAGGTCAAGCTCTTTGACTCGGGGACCTAAGAGGGTGTAGTCGGCAGGATTGTTGTCTGCGGAGGACACCAGCCGCTCATACACAGCATCGTTTCCGAATAGGTTTCGACAGAAGCGAGCGTGGTGAGGATTCCCCCGACACGAAATCGTGCTGTGGGAAACGCTTGACGGTATGCCTGTACCGCCACCCGTACATAGTCTGACCAGAACGTGAAGAGGGTCGTCACCCATACCTCATCAGGAACAAACTCATCAGGTGATGGCAATTCTCCATTCGGGAACAATCTAACCTCGATACCAAAGGACTTGAGCCATGCACCAATCTTCATCAGACCGTAGGGAATAGACTGATGGCTGTTCTTGGATTTTGACGGCCACGGGAACCTTGGTTGCACAAGGGCAATTCGTAATCTGGGTCTTAGGTCTATCTTGAGGTCTTGGAGCCTTGGTTGGGCCTTATGTCGTACATGTACCACGCTCGTCATGGATAGTGATTGCCGGTCATGTATTTAATACTGGAATTATCACTGGATGACATTTGTCCATTTGGTCATGGAATGCCGGAGTACTATTATCAGTAGGCAGTGGCACTCATTATCTTGTTCATTCGGAGTGCGAATGCCCTATTCGAGCGGCCAGAACCATGTACCAGTACATTATAATTCATATGGTGCTCGATTTTCGTATCACTTTCTGAGAGGTTCGCTGGAGGCACTCTATGAGTTATGCAATTGAATAATAAGACCATACTATTCTGGTTCGTCCTCATTGTGCTAGGAGTTGTATCTATAGTTTCCTTCGTTTCGCTCGTGCTGACTTGGGTCCCCCTACTTACTCCACCTGCTGACCCGTTCAGTACCATTACAAGTCTGATCTTTAGCCTCAGTGGAATTTATTTTACCTATAAGAGCAAAGAGATAGACAAATTGCCACTGGTCAAAGATGGCCGTGCGATTCTCAGATGCAAACTGAAGGTCTATGATATTATTAATTCATGGCTTACTATGAATTTCGATTATGGTCCAGGGATTTTGTCGCCCCAAGCACTTGAGAGGCAGGAAAGCCTCTTGATGGAACAGTTAATGGAACTTGAGGACACGTGTGGCAGTTACTATCCGGACTTTATCAGCCTACTTGCTGCCATACGTGAACGTACCGCCATACCATTTCCGCTCCTGACTCTTAAGGACACGACAGATTGGTACTATAGAACACTTGACGAGGTCCGGAAACGCCTCGGACGTGAACTGAAATCTGTTCTGAAGCGGGATGGTTTCGACAAGTTCTTTGCAACACACCCCTCAAGATGGACACTGATCCGCTACAGGTTGAAGGGCTGGTGGAGGGACAGGCGGACTGCCAAGGCACCACAAGAGTGACCTCTCCTTCGTCTATCCTGCCATTTACCTTTCGTCTTTTTCTTATCAGGACCTTCTTGGGTCTATTCAAGCCTATTATGGAGCACGAGTGCAAGTTATGTGTGGCCGGCGCTAATGGTGAACGAGGCTTTTAAGGTTCAGTGCCCGTATCCCTGAGCGCGGCATATCAGTACCTTCTCGTTGGATGCATCTGAGTCCAACCAGCGGTGCGCTACATTCATTGTCCGTGTATCTTCTCTTGCCATCGGTATTCCCTCCACTCCGGCTCGATCGGTTTAGTGAACATGTTTCTGAATTCATAAACGGGACAGACGCTCTTCTAGAGGAATCAGGGGCCCCCACGACCTCTTTATCTGTTCTGTAGTGCTGCGAAACCCTGATGGCACTAATAGGATCGCGACGGTATATTTCAGCAAAGAGAAGGGGCTTCCACACTGGGGGCCTACCACACCCCCTGAGAACTCCCCCCTGTGGTGGGATCGCGACCTATGGCATATCTCCGTCCACGGCGAGGAGGCTCTCACTATCGGACGACGGGGTCTGTGCCCACGATGTAGGCGTAACGCGGTGGCGTAGGATATCATAGTACGCCTGATGAGATAACGCCAGCACCAAGAACAACGTATTGGACTATGTCTGCCTGCCCAACAATAGCTGGTTGTTCATGTTCTCTTGTCACCCTATTCGCTTATCATTCTTTCAGGATGTCCGCTATTTTAGCGGCATCATCTATCCAGTACTTGCTATAGGCTGTTCCAACTTGTTGGATGTTCTTTCCGTACATTCTCATATGTACTGTTATTGTCATCGAGTCGTATTGAAATTGGCGCGGACACCCATTGTCCCAGAATAACTTCAGAAAACCGTCTATCTTCTTTTGATAATCTGCATATGTATGCCCCTTCGGGTCCAGAAAGATGATGTGATAGTGGTCATTCTTGTCCTTTACCCAGAATATAAAATCTGGATACCATCGCGAGTCCTGAACGGTCGAGCTGGCATAGGGAACATAGACGTCGTCTACACGCTCTACAATCTTGCTAAACATCCACCAGTCAGCGCCCTTGAACGGGTTGTTCGAGTCATTTTTGACGGCGGCCTCAAGGTCTTGAATGAACTCTCGTTCGCTCTCCACCTGAATGATATGTTTAATCAACTTTCCTTTTCCCCCCTTCGATAGGAGAAGTGGGATATAGTAGTGCTGACTGATATACCTGACCTGGATAGAGTCAAAGTCCTCGCTGGATTGAATTTGGTCCAGTTGATGATATTGTTCATCAAACTCATCGTCGGTGAGCTCGCCTCCTTTATACGCGGCTCGCATTTTTCTTTTCAAGCCCTGGGCACACCCATAACTCGCCACCTTATCCATGATGCCTTGTAATGTAGTAACATCCGTTTTATCAAGGTCCGCTGAGATATGTCTGAAGTGCACTATCTCCTCTGTCAGTTCCTTGCATCCTTCTGCATCGCTGGCCTTCTGCTGAACGAAGTATGCCAGACGCGATAGTTGCATGACTGGGTCCAGTTGGGTAGGTTCATTGGTATAAGTTCCCGTTTGGACGAACTCCTTTATCCTCTTGAATACGGGGAATGCAAGTTCGTTCTCCATGTTCGCCTGCATTACCGCATATAGTACTCTATCGTCATCGACCCATTCTACCAACCCCTTGATCTCCTGTTGAATGCCTTCGAATTCTGGAAGGTCTTGTAGTGGTGCAGGTCTTGGCTCCGAATAGACCGGGATAAGAAGAGGAGAGTGAAGATTTGGGTTTTCCCTCAATTTTAAGGGTGCCCCTCCCGCCGTTTGGACGACTTTGATCTCCTCCATAATCTTCTTAATATTTGACTCGTTTGTGCCGAATACAAATAATGTTTCAATGGCATGGATTGCATCGAGTGGGGGCGATTGGGTTCCGCTAAGCAAAGGACTGGATGGTGTTCGTTGTGGAAG
>JAGSHP010000134.1 GCA_029855925.1 Candidatus Thorarchaeota archaeon
GCAGTGGGTACAATAGTCCTCCAACCATCAACGGTAGAGGCGGTACGGGAGCAAAGAACCAAGAAGGGAGATGTACTGACGGTCTCCGAGATTGCTGGAATCCAGGCAGCAAAGCGCACTGCTGAACTCATTCCGCTCTGCCATCAAATTCCCCTGTCGTCAATTCAGATCTCGTTCATCTTCGGAGAAGATCGCATAACCACCAGATGTACAGTACGAGCCCAGTATACGACCGGGGTAGAGATGGAGGCGCTTGTTGGAGTGACCACAGCGCTGCTGTCCATCTGGGACATGGTGAAGTACCTAGAGAAGGATGATGATGGGCAATATCCCATTGCAAGGCTAGAGGACATTAGAGTCACCAGAAAGGAGAAGAAGACCCTTGACGCATAATGAACATCGCAGGGACCAGAAGATACGTACCGGCTTCGGTCTGCTTACGATCACAGACAGTCGAACAGTGGACACAGACGAGTCTGGTAAGATAGCACGTGAGTTGGTCACCAGCGAAGGACACACGATCATCGCATACAATCTCATTCCAAATGATGAGGACGCCATTCTGGAACATGTGAAGAGGTATGCTGACAATCCTGAGATTCGGGTCATCATCACAAGCGGAGGAACAGGTGTGGGTCGACGCGATCTGACTGCACGAACACTTGAACCACATTTTGACAGAAGGCTTGTGGGCTTCGGGGAACTCTTTCGGAGAATGAGCTTCGAGGAGATAGGCATTCCCGGGATATACAGCCAGGCTGTAGCAGGACTCATCGGAGACACGGTGGTCTATTGTCTACCGGGTTCAAAGAATGCAATGAGGATGGCCCTGTCAAAGATAATTCTACCAGGGATTGGGCACCTGCTCTGGGAGGTCGACAGATGAGTAAGATGAATCCATTTAGATTGCTGGTTTCGCATGAAGAGGCAACACGAATCTTGCTTGAGCACTGCAAGCCCATAGAGAAGACCGAGATGATCAACATCAGCGATGCAAACGGCCGCGTACTCGCCACGGATATCATCGCAAAGGAGAATGTTCCGCCATTCGATCGTTCTGCAGTTGATGGCTATGCGGTCATTGCCGAGGATACATTCGCAGCAAATGATGCAGAGGTCCTACTGAAGGTCACTGATGTTGTACATGCGGGGAGCGTTCCTGAGACCGCACTTGCACATGGTGAGTGCATTCAGATAGCCACAGGAGCGCCAGTTCCGCCAACTGCCAATGCCGTTGTTATGGTCGAGTTCACGGAACAGCGCGGCAGTGATCAAATCTTGGTGACAAAGCCCGTCTATCCCGGTGCAAATATCGCGCATGCAGGAGAAGACATCAAGGTTGGAGAGATTGTACTATCGAAGGGAGAACATCTCACACCTGCGAAGGTTGGTGTGCTTGCAGCACTTGGAGCCACAGAAACGGAGGTGTTTGCAAGACCGAGAGTGACTGTGATTCCCACGGGCAAAGAGATTGTTTCGCCTGGAGAACCGCTCGAAACTGGCAAGATATATGACGTGAACTCGTTCACATTGGAGGCAATCCTGACCAAGAATGGTGCAAGTGTCACTCGCCACCCAATAGTCACAGATGATTACAGTCTGCTCATGACCGCGGTGGAGGAGTCGCTCTCATCGGACCTGATTGTTATGTCAGGGGGTAGTTCTGTCGGTGAGAAGGACATGATGGTGGATGTCCTTGAGGAGATGGGGGACATACTTTTTCACGGTGTTCAGGTCAAACCTGGAAAGCCAACGCTCTTTGCCATGGTAAGAAACACGCCGATCGTGGGCATGCCGGGCTATCCGACCTCATGCCTGAGTAATGCATACATATTCCTAATTCCCCTGGTTCGACAGATGGCACGACTGCCAGCATACCATCCAAGAACCGTTCAGGCAAGATTGTCGAAACGGGTGGTCTCATCCTCGGGGAGAAAACAGTTCCTCACGGTCAGAGTGGAGAATGGGGTTGCACATCCGGTCTATCGAACATCCGGTGCGATAACAAGCATGTCCCGGGCAGATGGGTACGTCATGTTGCCCGTCAATCTTGATGTCATAGAAGAGGGCGAGGAGATAGAGGTCATACTCTTCGAGTAGAGTGCCCATACCTCGACACATTCAAGAGGACAGCTGCCATACATAGCACGATGAAGTTCACCAAGGATCAGCTCGAGAGATACTCGCGAATGCTTGCGCTGAGCGATTTCTCTCTGAAGGACCAAGAAGCACTGCAGAGGACAACTGTCACCGTCGTTGGAGCAGGAGGACTAGGTTGTCCAACTCTCCGCCTGTTGACAGCACTGGGCTTTGGTACAGTGAGAATCATAGACCATGATGTGGTCGAACTATCAAATCTTCAGAGACAGACGCTGTATCGAGTCGAAGACATAGGCAAACCCAAGGCCAAGGCAGCAGCTGATAATCTTGCGAGGCTCAACCCTGATGTGAAGTTCGAACCAATATTGGACTCAATCAATGAGAGAAATGCTGTGAAACTCGTTGAGGGGTCAGACATCATTCTTGACGGGTTGGACACGATTGCCGCCCGTCATGCTGTGAACAGGGCGAGCGTCAAGTTGAGGATCCCGTATGTATATGCGGGCGCACTCGAGTACTATGGTAATATCACAACATTCATCCCAGAACGTACGGGATGCCTCTACTGTCTACTTGGTACGGCAAGAGATGATCCACAACGGACCTGTTCCACTGTTGGTGTGACACCAGTCATACTCAATGTGATCGCATCTATTGAAGTCCAAGAGGCGTTATTGCTCGCAACTGGCAAGGAACCACACTTAGCTGGAAAGCTGATGTATGTGGACATGCGGACTCTGTCCATTGATTCCTTTGAGATTCACAGAAATGATGCATGTCCAGTCTGTTCGGGCAATCATCAAGATGGTTCAGAGGCTACAAAAGTGTCAACAAGTGACGAGATAACAGTTTCCGCACTCTGTACAAACAGCTTCAACATAATACCGCCCAAGAACTTGAGCTTGGACCTTGAATCCATTGGAGAACGACTAAGAGTCAGTCACAAGGTGAAGGTCAGCGGACTGTTTCTCTCCGTTGAGTTGGAAGAGGGAATAACAGTCACAGTCATGAAGAAGGGGACAGCGGTCGTGAAGGGCGTGACCGATCCTGATGAGGCACTTCGCCTATACAAATCTGTCGTGGAAATGTAGAAACATGCTCATTCCAGTGCGGAGTTGAAGCCCAGATCATTCTTGAGTCGACGGACGCCCTCCTTGTAGCCATCAATGATAAGGACGTCACCCGCTCTTAGCCTGAATGTGCTCCTCGGCCGATGAAACCAGTGACCAGACCTTCGAATTGATTGGATGTAGACGCCATACTTGTCATCCAGAGCGAGTTCTGCAATTGTGTGATTGTCAAGTAGAGAACCCTCTTGTACTTCCAGACGGACAACTACCTCCTGAGCCTCTTTGACAATCTGCTTGATGATCGAGTGAGTTTCAAGACCACTGTACGGAATCTCCGCAATCTCCCAAGCAGCGTCTGCTATCTCTTCTGTTGCAACCGCAATTCGAACAAGACTCCATCGGCGATCTATGTCTTCATCGCCCATCATCAGAACCTGACGGATGAATGTCTCGCACATAGAATCAATACGATCCTCAATCACCCCAACTTCCTCAGCAAGAGCCGTATCGTAGTGGACTACGGAGGCATACGCAAGAGAGACCATGAACTCTGATAGTTCCTTCATAGTCAGGAGTAGTTCGTCAATACTATCATGAGCCGCGGGTGGCGCGTTTGTATGTTCCACAGGATTGCCTGTCGCAATCTCAGCAAACTGATTAGTTTCACGTCCAGTACCACGAGCAAAGAGAACATCACCGGACTGAATCACGAAATCACAGGGCGGATTTAGTGTCCAAAGTCCATCGCGACGTACCGCAATCACATCAACACTGACCTCTTCAGAGTCCCATAGTTCCTTCAGCGAACGACCAATCAATTGAGAGTCGTCTGCAATCTTGACTTGAATGAGGTGCTCCTCAACCTTCTGAAAGACATGGGCCAGGAGGGGATGAATTTGCCCACCAGTTGTGGCAAGTGAGGCAATGTCTGCGGCAGCATCTGAGATTTTATCGGCAGAGCTAGCCACACTGAATAGTCCTATTGACAGTTCCGCATCGGTCTTACTTCGCACAGAGATCGAGAGGGTCATTAGAAGTTGGTATGCCAGTTCATCAACGTGTTCCTCCAGTTCTAGGAC
>JAGSHP010000076.1 GCA_029855925.1 Candidatus Thorarchaeota archaeon
CTTGGCCATCTTGATCATCGCACTTGCTGCTGCAAGGTAGAGTCCCCCGCAGTACGCGCTCACGCCCTTCATTGTCCAGACATCGTAGGTCTGGTCGGGAAATCCCTCGTTCTCGGGGAGACCATCGCCATCTCTATCGAATTGGTCCATGTATTCCATGGCGACCTGGACACTGGGCCAGCAATACTCAAGGAACTTCTTGTCACCCGTGATGACGAAATCGCGGTACACCTGCAAAACGTACTTGGTGTTGAGATCCTTCCACCGACTCACATCCTGCGCGCCGTAGGCATTGGGCAGATACCACGGGTCTTCAAATGGCATTCCGAGGTCATGAGGCACGACCCCAAAGGGCTTTCTGGGGACTTTGGAGCCCTCGAAGAGAATGGTGCGCTCACGAGGGTCATTAAACAGGATTGCCTTTGCAAAGTCCTTCTGGATGATCTTCTCCAACTCGGGCCAGTTTCTCAGTAGCGCGAAGGATGCATAGTAGTGCACATCGTATGTGTTGTAGAAAGGATAGTCATAGCATTCAAGATATGCAAAGTGTTCCTCCTCGTCCCCAGTGGAATCGCCCTCCACCTTCCCCGCAGTCCATGCAGTTCCTCCATCGACAAGATAGTAGAGCTCGTTGAAGAGGGCTGACTTGAACCACTCAGGCCACTCTCTTGATATGATGGAGTTCTGCCACTTGGCTATCTCTCTGTCCCACTCCTGCCAGTTGTCCAGCGCAAGTCTTGCAATCTTAATTGCATTGTTCCCCGAGGTGTCAAAGAACTTCGTGTATCTTCTGTACCATTTTCTCCCCTTTCCGAATCTCATGATGGGCATGTCCCATGCTACTGAGAAAGTGATCTCCTTCTTTTCGAAGGGCATGAGCTTCACATGGGCTGAGACGGCGCTTCCGAATGTACGCCCCTTGAGTGACTCCTCGAATGGTTCGTCATCGAGGCAACCCTGTGCCGCAAACTGCTCCCACACAGCATCTCCCCTTCCGTGGGTGTCAAATTGCTCGCATAGTGAGAGCTTTGCGTCTTTGCCAGTTGCGCCTATTCCAAATGAGACTGGGCAGTTCCCCTTTTCTCTTGAATGAGCAAGCTCGAGTATCGCGTGCGACTCGGAGATGCTCCCACGAATGTAGTCGCTTGGTTCTGATTTCCTCAGAGGATGAACTGCATTCTCCCAGGTGAGCATGAGTGAGACCTCAACTGGGCGTCTGCTGGTGTTCCTGATCGTCCACGAAAACACCCCGACCGGATACGAGCTCTCTTGATAGTTGTGCGGTATCACAGGGGACAGCTGCTCACAGACCAGCTTCACGCCGTGGTCCTCAAAGTCATACTCGGTCCATGCCCTTGGATAGAGTGCATGATATGTTGCCCTCTTTGGGTCCATCCCCCATTTCCAGTGCTGAAGACGATGACCCGGAGTAGAGCGTGGATTCAGTGTCTGAGTGAATACCGTGCCCTCCTGGTCGATTCGAAGATGGAATTGATTGGGGATCGAAGGCTCGTAGATGTGCTTGCCCACTTGAAGGTGCCATCGTGCGAAATCCCCTCGATAGGTTCTCCCAATGGTCCCGGAGCCAAATCCCCCAATGGGCACCCCCTGATTGTACCCGTCATCGATTGCCTTGACTGAGACGCCAGAAGGGGGTTCCGTACCCCTCCTTGCACCCCTTGCCACCCCTCTCATCCTCACTAGAACGGGGATCATGCTGATTATGGTCTTCAAGGGGTAGCGGCGTGGTCTTCCTGGTCTAGTCGGAGCACTGTCAAGTCCCTTCGACCACACGCACTTTGAGATTTCATCCATCATTTCTTCAATCATTTGATTGACAACCATTAACGGACTAAATATCTTGTGTGTGCATCTTGACAGTCGAATTTAGCAAAACTATAACTAGAGCGAATGCATAATAGTTTCAATGTAGAGTTTGCTTAGGTGTAATGATCATGAGGGTCTGTCCCAGTTGTGGAAAAGCCAATCGCCCTGAACGGAAGTACTGTATCAGATGTGGCGCCAAGCTTGTAGCTAAGAAGAAGACGCGGAAGCGAAAGCCAAAGACAGAGGTTCCTGAGACTGGACGTGTTGTTACCGGCGCAAAGGTAATGGCCGCGGAGGCAGAGGCAGCAGCGTCAACAGAATCGGAATCCGAAACACCCCATGCTCAGATTGTTGAGGAGGAGTGGGTACGCCCCTCTCAGGTCCCAAGAGATCGGGTCAGAACGACCAGAAGGAAGCATCAGAAGTCCGAGCTTGAAAAGGCAAGGGAGGCCTTTCAGAGGGCTCAGAGTGCGGACATAGACGAACGGATGCTCAGAGCCAGCGAGGTCAAAGAGCTCTTTGATGAGGCGGAGTCCGCGGCACCTGCTGAGCCTGCAGCTCCAGTATCCGACGAAGTACCGCCGTCTGTCGAGGAGATACATAGTGTTGACGCATCCAAGGTGGACGACTCTGAAGTGCGTCTGCTTGGGGCAATGTCCCCAATGGTCGACTCGACTGGTGCAACTGCAATGACATCTGCAGCAACCACTCCCCCACCGGTCAGCGCTGCCGCTTCAGATCTCTCATCCTCTCTGTACGACTCGGTTGAGGTGGATGAGAGCAAGTTACCAACTGTCCCCGCTGAGACCCCACCACCTCCAGCGGCTTCAGCGGTAGAGGTTGAGTCGCCACCTGTCACGTCCCCAAGTCCACCCGCCACGACAACACCCAGTGGTGCGCAGCCTGCAGCAGGGATTGCCACATGTCCTCAGTGCGGGTCTGTCATGTATATGGACTCTTTCGAGTATCCACCTGAGATCTATTCGTCCATGGGTCAAGCCCGCTTGAAGCAGGCGCGATTCTTCGTTGTGCAGGGAAAGTACGAGGAGGCACGGACAGTAATCCGTATTGCAAGGTCTCTGTTTGACCACGCCAATGATGCGAAGGGTCTTGAACAGGCGGACAGGCTCATCGAGTCTCTCGCACGGTCGTCATAGATGAGGTCAGGCCTGTTTCCATAGGTTTCGAAATCTTTTGGCCTCGCCCGGGAACAAACTCGGGTCCGCAGCCATCATCAGGAACTTACCATCATATCCTCTCTTCTTCAGCTCTGAGAAGATTGGGATGAAGTCAATTCCTCCCTCACCGATGGGCAGGTGTGCGTCATACTTGTGGGCGAGTTCGCGTACCTTTTCACGGGAGAGCGGGCCCTTCTTTCGCAGTTCTATTACTTCATGGACCATGTCCTTTCCAAAGTTGTCGTGAACATTTACCATGTCAATTCGAGGGTAGAAGAACTGTATGTGGGCAAGAGCTCTGTTGTTTAGTGCCATGATCTGCCCGTGTCCAATGTCAAGAGCAAGCTTCATGCAGGGCTGCGCGTCAAAGAGTAATGCCATCTCAGTGTATAGGAGTCCAAGGTTCTCAATTGCAAGTTGAACATCGGCCGCAAAGGCAGCCTCGCATGCCGGGCCTATTCCCGTCAAGAATTCATCGATCTCCTCATCAGAGTAGAACAGGCTTGACAGCGTCGTGTGAATCGTCACGAGTTCAGCATCAAGTCGTCTTCCCAGATCTATATACGGAAGAATCTCACTGCTGACATCAATGGGCTTCCACTCAGGAGAGCTCGGGAGATGAAGTGTAATTCCAATTGACTCTCTCTTCAGTAGCTTCTTCGCTCTGTCGAAGTCTATGGTGTGATTAAGGTCCATTCGCAGATCCACGAAATC
>JAGSHP010000467.1 GCA_029855925.1 Candidatus Thorarchaeota archaeon
CTCCCCACACTGTTCTCAATTCTTGCGGGAATGAAGATGAAGGCGAAGAAGAAGGGTACCACCGGGACTGACGAAAACGTGTCCGAGTTCCGGCTTCGCCAGAAACTTCGTGAGGCGGCCCCACAGGCATGGCCAATGGACAAATGTCCGAAGTGTGGTCGCAAGTGGGACAAGAAGACAAACACCTGCAAGAAGTGCAAGATCGATGAGGCTGAGGCACGTCGACTATACGCAGAGCTCCTCGTCAGTAAGGTCCCGCGTGCTGTGAAGGCATTGGGGAAGAAGAAGGCATTGTCGATCAAGAAACTTGCAAAGAAGACAAAGTCGAATCAGTACAACGCTGGTGTGATTGGAGCTGCCATGGTTGATGTTGGACTCTGTGAGGTCACGAAGATCGAGACCCCAATCCGGGGATTCGTCTTTAACATCGCAGGACTCGCTTTCCTGATTTTGACTTGGCAACAGCTCATGGGCGGAGCTGCCAGCAAGTTCCAGACGACCCTCACAATAGTTGGAGGCGCCCTCTCACTTGCTGTGATTGTGGCTCTCTACTTTGCCCGAAAGATGCAGATTGAGAAGTTCCGTGTCGAACAGCAACAGTACCAACCCGAAGCTGGGGCCGAACCCTCCGAGCCTACAACAGAGAGCGAGCCAACAGGTGAGGTTGAAGTCGAGTCCTTACCTGACCTCAGTGAAGATGTGACCGCAACAGAGCCCGGCGAGCCAACAGAGTCCACAGAGCCGGACGATGAGATTGTCGAGTCCCCATCGGATGAACCATTGGAGCCGGATTCGAGTGCCAATGGGCAGGACAACGGCGACGAGTCCTGAGCCTCAACGGTTGACAAAAAGAAATAGGTGACGGGCAAGACTCCCGTCACGTCTTTATTTTCTATTGTGTTGCAGCAGACATTCTACAGTCCTTGACACGGACGGTTGGAATGAAAGTGGGGGTACTGACTTCCCACCAGTAGACCTGCGTCCGGTCTCTGCCCATTGCGTCAATGTTGGCAAACATGCGCATGACATTGTCGCTGATTCTCAGGTTCTTTATCGGCTTCATCTCCCCATTTTCTATGAGGAACATGGCGTCTCGCGGGATAGTGGAGAACTCGCCAGTCTGGTAGTTTTGAAATCGCATATACCAGTTGCATGTTACATAAATCGTAGGTCGATTGGTCTCCAGCAGCTCATCCAGTGAATGGTCGCCCTGATTGAATACGATGTTTGACGAGACGGGCAGGAGCATCTTCACGCCAGACCCCAGACCCGCGGCACCGGAGCTACCTGTAGACTCGGTCTCGAACATGCGGGCAGTGGTCGTATTGTGTATGAATCCCTTGAGCACGCCTCCGTCAACGATGGTCGTCTTGCGGGCAGGTGTGCCCTCAAAGTCAAAGGACCTGCTCCCAAGACCCTGGGGCATAGTCGGATCGTCCCACACACTCACCCCCTCAGGTGCAATGGTCTGCCCCATGCGATCCCCAAGCGGTGAGAGTCCGATAAGGACCATGAAAGGATTTGCAGCACCCGGGACAAAGCCGAGAACGTTTGCGGCAACAGTCGGGCTCAGCACAAGGTCGTACTTGCCTGGCTCACCCTGCACCGCAGAGCTTGCCTGCTTCGAGAGGCGCCCCGCCTTTGCGCCAGCCTCGACCATCTCCTTCTCAGCAGATGTCGGTTTGGTTCCGCATGTGAGCCCTTGTCCTGAGTAGTCGAGTTCATCCTGGAAGGCTCGGACGTTAAGGTCGAAGATCGTGGCTACTGACTCCCCGCTCGGTCCGTACGATGAGCGCAGGTATCTCTCCTGTCTTCCGAAAGCCAAGGCTCCCGCCACTCTCACAGCTCCCTCATCAATTGCCGCCTCAATGGCCTTGTTGACGAATTGGGGTGCCTTCTCGGTGAAGTCATCAAATCTCGGGTCAACGAGGTCTGGGACTGGCTTGTACTTGCTGACCTTCTCCTCGACACCTGCGAAAAATAATGACTCCGGGAGGTGCTTGATAAAGGCAATACCGTCTTCCACCGCCTGCTTTGCCTCGTCAGCGTTTGTGACAGAACGTTCGGCAAAACCTGACTGCGCACCCTTCAGGATGATGAACATCTCCAGCTTCATCTCATGCCAGCGCTTCGATATGTCAATCGAGTTCTGAGAGAATCGGACCTGTGACTCCTTTCCCAGTGTGCCTCTGACGATGATTCCTTCGGTCTTGTCCTCTGCAAAGTCAACGGCAGCGTCAACAATCGCCTTCATCTCATCCATACTGGTCATTAGCCAACACCTCCTAGTCTGATTCCTCTGAATCTCACGTCTCCACCTCCGGCATAGACTGGCACACCCTGCATGGGATCACTCTTACCACAGGTCCCTGGGAAGTCAAATCTCAGGTCTCTGCTCACGGCATCTACTGCGCTCAACATCCCGACACTGGTTGTCTCAAGGACCGGACGCTTCACCATGGTCTCGGTCAGTTCGCCATCCTTGATCAGATACGCCTCTGAGCCAGTGTACTTGGACTGGTATCTTCTGTCATCAATGTTCCACTCTTGGAAGCTCCTCATGAAGATTCCAAGCTTGACGTCCTCGACAAGCTCCTCGAAGGAATGGTCGCCCGGTTCAAAGAAGGTGTTCGCCATTCTGATGATCGGCTCCCGATTGAATGCTGACGCTCTCGCTGCGCCGTTTGATTCTCGTCCGAACCGCACACCGAACTCTCGGTTCAGGAGTGGCTCATTGATGATGCCGTTCTTGATCAGTGTACGTTTCCGAGCCTTGACTCCCTCGTCATCGTAAAGATAGAACCCCCCTGTGTTTGGGATAGTGGGATCTTCGCACACAGTGACAGCATCACTCCCAACACGAGACTCGCCAAGTGTCAGGTCTCGCCAGAAACTCTCTCCTGCCTGAGCACCCTCACGTCCCATGATTCTGTCGCCCTCACTTGGATGACCGACATTCTCATGAGAGATGATTCCTGCAACCTCTGGGCCAACCATGATGTCAATCGGTCTCTCAAGGAGTTCCTTTACCGCCTTAGCCTGTGTTGCAGATCTCTTAAGGCGATTGACCTCCTCACCCAAGACCTCGACGACGCGGGTCTCACGGACCTGTTCCCAACCGCCGCACCTTGTCAGATCCAGAAACTTCTGTTCCGACCCAGTGTCACCTGCTGCTGTCAACAGGGTGAACATGAAGATATGTTCCAGATGTCCTGTGAGCTTAGTACCCTCACTAGTCACCAAGAATTTGTCAGTCACAGTTGGGTTAATCATCATGGTGTACTGAGCCAGTCCATTCATCTGCTCATTCATCTGTTTGGCAAAGTCCATTATCGTGTCGATGTCCACATCGCTCAGTGACTGCTTGACATCAACTGACCACTTGCCCTCGTTTGCCACTGGCTCTCCGAGATCTATTGGTTCCTTGCGTCTGGAGTTCTTTGCCATCTTGAATGCGGCAGTGATGGCCTCTTCAGCGAGATTCTTCTCTATGCGGTCAAAGGAGGCAAATCCGATGTTACCATCAACAAGAAGTCTCACACCAATCCCTGACAGTGGGCTGATACCACCAGAGACAGGCTCTCCGTTTCGGTAGGCCAGACCTCGTCCGACTTTTCTCTCGTATCTGGCCTCTACGTATATTGCACCGAGCCCGCGTCCGAACTCCACGCAGTACTCGGCAAGATCATGTGGGTCGTTCAACTGAATCAACTACTGATATGACCCCTTATCCGAAATAAACAATGCGACCAACGCCATCTACAATCCAAAGATTGAAGTTAGATTCAACTGTCACAGCATCACCGTTCTGACGAAAAGGTGCACATGATGGTCGAGACAATTGCAATCATTGGCTGCGGCGCGGCAGGTGCCACTGCGGCTCTACAGGCACGGAAGTTCAATAGAAGCGTAAAGATAGTCATCTTCAACGAGGAGCCATACTCTCAGTATAGCCGGTGTGGGCTCCCCTATACGATATCCGGAAAGGTCGCGTCCTTTGATGACCTGATTCTCACTCCGCCTGAGAACTGGGCGAGCCTGAAGATCGAGGCGAAGTTCAGTACACGTGTGACTGCAATTGATCACAATGCACGTGAACTCACGTATGAGGGTGAGAGTGAGAAGGGCACGCTCAAGTATGACGCACTCATCTTTGCAACGGGTGCGAGGAATGCAGATCCACCTATTGAGGGTCTTGACAAGGACCGCGTCTATGGTCTACGAACGATTGATGATGCAAAGGCGTTGGCGAAAGAAGCAGAACTGGCAAAGAACATCGTCATTATTGGTGGAGGTCTCATTGGGATGGAGGCGGCAGAGGCGTTCCACGAGCGCGGTGTGAACGTGACAGTTGTCGAGTTTCTCCCAGACATCCTACTTGCAATGGTGGACTCGGACATTGCAAAGATCATTGAGGACCACTGCTCAGAGCACGGGATCAAAATCATGACCAACACGGCAGCCGAGGCAATCCTCGGAGACGGCGAGCCAACAGCCGTTCGCGTAAAGAGTCGTGAGACCGGCGAGACCAAGGAGATTCCTGCCGATGCTGTCATTGTAGCGACCGGTGTCAGAGCAGTAACCGATCTTGCAGCAAGTATTGGTGTGGAGATTGGTCCAGCCCATGGTATCAAGGTCAATGACAGGATGGAGACCAATGTCAGCGGCGTCTATGCCTGTGGTGACTGCTGTGAGCACGTTGAGTTCGTGACTCGCAAACCGATGATTGGTGGTCTTGGTACGGTCGCTGTGCGTCAGGGGAGAGTGGCAGGAATCAATGCTGCAGGTGGCGACGTCAAGTTCCCCGGAATCGTTGGGGCAAAAGTCACCAAACTCTTCGGACTTGAGATTGCAAGTACCGGATTCACGGACAATCTCGCGAAACGCTTTGAGGTGCCAGTTGTCAAGGGGTCTGTCAAGGGACTGACGAGGCCACCATACTATCAGGGTGGAAAAGAGATCAAGGTCAAGACGTACTACGAGAAGAGCACGGGCAAACTTGTCGGTGGTCAGGTAGTTGGGGTTGAGGACGCCGCCATGCGAATCAACGTGCTGACTCTGGGCATCCAGTGCAAGATCAATGCCGCACAGCTGTTTGACTTTGAGAACTGTTATGCGCCAGCTGTCTGTGACACTTGGGACCCGATTGTGACTTCGGCTGACGCTGCACGACGCAGACTGAAGATGTAGTTCATCTGCCATACAATGTACCTGCAGCAGTTACCGCCTACGCACTCGCTGGAGAAACGCCCAATGAGATGACATCTCTGAGTAAGTAGAAGGGTGTCTTACTCAACACCTTACTGACATTTGCCTTCGAAGTCTCCACTGTGCGTGCTATGTCGGTGATCTGTTTGTTCTCCCAAAGGTAATAGAAGCCAAATCGAAGCTGCGTGTGTGTGAGACTGAGTAGGGTTGCCAGAAACAGGATCGAATTGAGGACCATCTTCTCCTCACTGCACTTGGTTCGTCTTGCAAGCCTGAAGCTTGCAGTTCCCTGTAGATATTTTTTCTTTTTAGTTTCATCAAGGGCTTCTCTTGCATTCCA
>JAGSHP010000446.1 GCA_029855925.1 Candidatus Thorarchaeota archaeon
GTCATGGGAATCTCAGGTCCCATATTCCAAGCACGAACCAAGCTCCTCAAGCCTGGTGATCTGTAGACGAACGAACGAACGAACGAGGAAGCGACGCGGCTCTTGCCGCGTCCCCCCATTTGGGACCGCGACTGTGGTATATGGACACCTCTTTCTTGAGCCAACGGGAGAAATAGAGAAACAGAAGAATGTGACCTTCTGTGCGATTTCTAAGAACTATACAACATCTTTGACATCAAATTTGAGAAGACCAGCCTCTTTTGTCTTGATAGCAATGTCAATCTTGTGTTCGCCAGCATCCAAGGGCTTTCCGTTCACTTCCAGAGTGATCTCAACTCCAACCTTTATCATGAATGGGTTGCTCTCCGAAACCTCTGAGGCCTTGATTTCAATCCCTTCTGTCTTGATGACTGTGGCGTCCAAGGGATATTCTACATCGTCAACCTTGATGGGTTCAATCATTGTAGCGGTTCCTTGAGAGAGGGAGTTTTTCAGTTTGAATGCGAAGCCAGCATCGGTATTTGCAAGGCTATTTTTGACGTATAACTTTCGCAATAGAAAACTTGGGATTTGCATGACCTGGTTCCTCCATATTGAGGTACAGATTCTGAGGGGTGTTTCTCGTTTTTATATATTCCGAACCTACGCATGAGGCATGACAATGACAAACACAACAGTTTTCTTTAGAAGCTCACAATCAAGGACAGGTCTGATAACAATGTACGTGAAGATAAGGAGAGATGGTGCACTGGGCATTGGCCGTGCCACGGATGCAACCGGAGAGATTACAATCGGTTATGGAGAAGCCCACATGGTAGCAGCAGCACTGGAAAAGCTGGCTCAGACTGCACGCAACTACAGACAGCTGTACCACAAGACAACAGATGTTGGCGCAGGCAATAAGATACAGTTCGAGAGAGCCGAGGATGGAACGATCACGATAACCGGAGACAAGCAACAATACTTCTTGACCGAACAGGAAGTACGCGATCTCGCAAAACTGCTTAAGAGTCTCCCACCAGTCGAGGTCGCGCCCGCATCCGATTTCGTCCAGAAGATGAGGCCGGAGAATGGGTTCTGCTTGACGATTATGAATGGAGGACAGAGTGCAAAGGTCAGAATTACTGAGGCTGCACTGATCAAGACAGCAATAGCCAGCAGTGTAGACAGCAGATACTACATGGAGCGCATCTTTGTCGACGGAAGAAAGATCATTGTGAATCGTAGTAGTGACTTGAAATGGGCGATTGGTATAGATGACACGGAGATAAAGTTCACAGCCTTCGAGATCGAGGCACTGATGGCAGGTCTTGAAAACGGCATTCTCGATGTGCTGATGGATGTGGTCAAGTCACTAGGCAGCGATAAGATATCAGATATCCGCATTAAGAGCCAGATACAGAGAATTGAACAGGAGACCGCAAAGATAGTGAAAGACACCAAGCAGGCAAAGGCGGTCACCAAACAGATATCCAAGACGGCAAAGAAGATCCTCGCGAGCAGTGCAGATGCCGACGTGAGAACTCAGGAATTCATCAATCTGGTCAACTACATTCAGGCAAAGGTTGATAGAAAGCTCACAGATAGCCTGTTTCGCCTAATCGCTCAAGAGTTCGTGACGAGATAGTTGTCCCACAACTCTTATGAAATGATTAGTGAAACCATGTGCAAACGTCTGAAGAGGTCTGTGATCTGGCTGCTGCAAGGTATGTACATCAACTCGTCAAACGCTGGGGCATGAGGGCCCCTCGTCAGTTTCTCAAGATGGTACGTCTACATAAGACGCCGTTCAAGGAACTGCTCACGAATATCATTGAGACTCTTGATTCCTTTGATGCCAAGTTCGCGTTCCCGACTGTTGCGGCTGTTGCCTCAATGAAACCGGATCTGGTGAAGATGCTTATTGACGCCGGGCACGAGGTGGCCAGCCATGGGTTCAATCATGTGAGATATCCTCAGGTCACATCTCAAGCGAGGGAGGAAGACCTCAGAAGGAGCATCGCGACGTTCAGGAAGATGGGGATAGAGGTCAGTGGATTTCGTGCCCCCTACGACAACTACACTGATGACATGCCAGCACTGATTGATCGACTGGGACTTCTGTGGGACGGTGGATTTGGATACCGACCAGAACACAGGGAACTGACACACTTCTTTCATGTCCCCATCGACGGTAGACCATCCAGAACCACGTTCATTCCTCTCAATGTGTGGAGCGACGACAGGATGATAGACACTCTAGGAATGTCGCCACTACAGATCAGTCGCCGTCTAAAACATGAGGTCAAGATTGCAGCCGGACACGGCGGGGTCATCATGTTCGATCTCCACCCCATTCGGATTGGTCAGCCGAAGTACGTAGGCTGCTTGAGAGATGTTGTGGCTTATACACAGGAGTTGGGTGGGTGGTGCCCCACCCCAACAGAGGCGATTCAATATTGGAATCGTGAGAAGAGATGGAAGAATGATGCTACGTTCTGTCTTCTGTTGACCGGAGATATTGATAATTGGGTCTTCTCAGACTATTTGCGAAGACAAATCTGGCGACTGTATATGAAAGAGAGGCGATGATTGATGGGTAAGACAATGGGGCGACTGTTGAGAGTACTTGCATGGCTGTCACCATTTTGGCAGTTCCGCGCCGCAGTCCATCGGAGATGCGGGGTCAAGATTGGTAAGGGCGTCTTCATGGGGTATCTCGTTCAGATAGATAGTGAACATCCCGAACTGGTGGAGATTGGCAATTGGGTATCAATTGGACCGAATGTCCAGATCATGGCTCACTCGGGTACTAGCCCCTATCATAGAACAACAGGCGTATACAGTAATCCCCCGAAAAAGGTGACCATAGAAGATGGAGCCTGGATTGCCAGCGGGGCCATAATACTGCCCGGCGTGAGGATTGGAAAGGGTGCCATCGTTGCAGCAGGAGCCGTTGTCAGTCGGGACGTACCAGCTTGGACAATGGTGGCAGGAAATCCTGCAAGAGTGGTTCAAAAGTTGGAACGGCAACCAAGAGTAGACAGTGGCACTAGCTGATCTTTGAGGCGACAACCTTTCGCAGATCGCCCACGGTCCAGATCTCCGCAACCTCTTCATCATCAAAGAAAATGCCCAGTTCATTTTCCACCTCAGTGATGAGAACGAGATGGGCCATCGAGTCCCAGGGATCGTACTCCTTTCTGCGAATGCTGTCGGTCACTTGCTCAGGCTCGAGAAGGAGAACCTTGCAGATTATCTCGGTCAGTTGTTCGTCTATGTTGCTCATGGCCATTCCTCAACAAGTTCGATGTACTCTGGCACTTCAATTGTCTTTTTCGTGATGTCAAGCGCCCACCGGGTCACATCTCCCTCGGTCCCGATCTTCTCAAAACCATGGCGCTCATAAACATCTTTGGCGGGGGCGTTCTTCTTTGTGGGGATATACTCGCCAATGACTCGGGTTGCACCAGCAGCTCTGGCATCGGCAATGATCTTTGCAAGAAATGCGGTCTCAATGTTCCTGCCAATGACGCGACAGCTCATCAGGAGAGTATCGATGATGCAATCGGTTCCCTCATCTCGGGTGATTGCAACCCCCACGATGCCCTCGTCCCCAAATCGATCACGGACCGCAAGACTGTAGACCCTGTAGTCGGGTGACTCACGGAACCGCCGCACCTCAGCATCAGTATGGCGGCGTGTTGTAAGATTGAACTGATTGGTCTTGCCGATCAACTGTACAACCCGCGGTGTATCAAAGTCATCCACAAGCTTGATTCTGACCTTGAGGTCCAGAGTCCTGAGGAAGTCCTCAAGAGACCCTGTGGACCGTTCAAGCTCCGCACGCTTTCTCTTTCCGACATACATCTCGCCGCGACGCATGTCCTCAGGGGTCAGTGAGAGGACATCGAAGACGTGAAGGCTCTCAAGTGTGGCTCTGTACAGACGGGGGTTCTTGGGCAGATCGACGACCAACACCTCGGGGAGCGCCTGTCGGACCTGCTCACGCTCCACAGGATTGTCATCGATGAATACCATACTGTCAAGACCGATGTTGATCTCGTTTGCAAGTTCTACCAGATTCTGGACCTTGCTTTGCCAGTTGATTCTGAGAGCTGCGAAGTGCTCCTCGCGAAGCACCTGATATGGATGTTCACGAAGCACCTGAAGAGCATCATCAGGGTTGTTCTTGCTGTTGACCGCCAGAATCACACCACGGTTGTACAATGAGAGCAATGCCCGCTGAAAGTCCACATATTCAATTCCAGGAGAAGTGTTGCCCAGCTTGATTCCTTCCATTCCGTCCTCCCCGATAATGCCGCCCCATAGGGTGTTGTCCAAGTCCAATACGATGCACTTCTTGGTCAGACCTTTCAGCGCGCGAATGTAGCGGACATACTCCTCAGCTAACACAGGCATGAACGCCTCACTGAACATGATAGAGCCACGATAGTAGGTGTTCCAGTTCACCACTTCCCCCTTGCCGAACGTTCCTGCAATCGTGTCAAGATCGACAACAAATATCCGACTTCTCTCACGAAATCTCTCTGAGAGCAGGTCATTGGCTCTCCTAAAGAGAGCCCGCAATCCATATTGTTGTTTACTGTCAACAATCCCCAGAGGTGTGAAGTTCGGAACGATAAAATTACTGACAAGAATCAGCGCGGAGGTCTTGTCGTCAAGGGTCTCAGCAACTGAAACCACATCATCAACGACAC
>JAGSHP010000469.1 GCA_029855925.1 Candidatus Thorarchaeota archaeon
ACAGAAGACCCCGGGATGAAAATCCAAACTGTTAAAACGGCGTTCCGACCCCTCCCATATCAATAAAGCGGAGGCGTTAAGCGTGAGCGAGGAAACCTTCGACATTATTGTAGTAGGTGCTGGTGTCATCGGAACCGCAACCGCTTACTACTTGCAGAAGAACAACCCCGATAAACGAATTCTCCTGCTTGACCGTCAATCTGCGCCAGGTCAGGCAAATACCGCAATGAGTGCTGCAGCGGTTCGGAACATGTTTGCATCATCTACTAATCAGCTTCTCACAGACACTTCGATCAAACACATGGAACACATCCAGAACGAAGAGGGCTTCGAACTGATGTTCGAGAAGGTGGGCTATCTGTGGCTTCTCAGCGAGGAACAGCTCAACAGTGATAGCGTGCAGCTCTGGATGAAGCGAATGAAAGCGTCAGGCGTTCACTACCGGGTCTACAACAAGCAGGAACTCAATGAACTTATGCCGGGCCTCAATACGGACTTCAGCGGGGACGAAGATGCAGAACTGATGAATCTGCGCGAGGTCAGCTACGGTCTCTTCGGTGCGGACTGCGCAGTTCTCGACCCAACCAGACTTGTCGATTATTACTTTGAGGAGTTCAAGAAGATCAGTCACGTGAAGCCGCGGTTCAATGTTAATGTTACTCGGCTTCTCTTGGAGGCTGACCCCAAACTCGACCTACCCGGTGAGCCCTTCGTGTGGCAGTACAAGCGCGTCAATGGCGTGGTCACTGACAAGGGAACTCTCCGTGCCGAGACCACCGTCTTGGCGACTGGTGCCTGGGCGAACGAGCTCCTAGACCCAATAGGAATGGACAGTCGCTTGAAGGCTAAGAAGCGTCAGATATTCGTGATTCACGCTGAGGGCAACCAGAGGCTTCTCGATCTGCTGGAGACAAAAGGTTTCAATGAGATGAACTGCGTTCCATTCGTCATCCTCCCATCAGCGGGGGCTGGCGGCGCAGTCTACTTCCGGCCTCAGCTGCAAGAGAAGGGCTTCTGGATCGGTTGCGGTGACAAGCTCGGTCGCGCTTATCATTATGTTCAGACTGACGAGTTCAACACGGGCGAGACCACATACTACGAGAACAGTCTCTATCCGGTTCTCTCCAAGTACTTCCCCGCGTTTGAGGGCGCACGACCGGTCTCAAGCTGGGGTGGTGGATACAGCTACTCGCCTGACGCGATACCTCACGTCTATCTCGAGAATGGTGTTCTCGTCGTCAACGGCGCGAGTGGTAGCGGCATCATGAAGTCGGACGCAATGGCAAGAATTGCAGATGCTCTCTATCGAGGCGAGCCCGAGGCTGAACTCTTTGGTGGAAAGAAGATCCCGTCAGATGCATTGAGCCTGAAGCATCGTCAGGTCGAGCCGGAGAACGTTGTGATCTAATCGTGCAACTACTTCTCCAGTGAACGGTTGGCTCCCCCCTCCACTGCCGCACTGCGACCATCCAGGGGAGCCAGCCTATCCACTATTGCTCAATGTGCCAGAACTTTGTTATTTGCTTCGCGTGCTCCTTGGTCTTTACCTTTTCAATGCCGTGTGGCCCGCCATAGATCCCTTCTATCTTGCCGTCCTCATCGATGAGGAATGTCACTCTGTGAATTCCCAGGAACTCTCTCCCTGCGATCTTCTTTGGTGCGTAGACTCCATACAGCTTCGCTATGCTGTGGTCCTCATCCATCAACAGTGGAAAGTTGATGTCATATTTTTCCTTGAATCTCTGATGTGACTTGGCACTGCCCCCGGAGACACCAAAGACACGAATGTTCCTCCCTGAAAAGATGGGCATAGCATCTCGCAGTGAACATGCCTCGGCAGCACAGCCTGGAGTATTGTCCTTCGGATAGAAGTAGAGCACGACCTTGTGACCACGGTGATCACTCAATTTGAACTTCTCTCCCGACTCCGTCAGGGTCTCAAAATCGGGAGCTGTATCTCCAACATTCATCATGTTTCTCCTCTCAATATTAGTGTACAGTGGTGACGAAGTGATGTAACTGTTATGGTAGCGCATCCCCTAGGCCGGAATATAAGACGACTGTCCAACATTATGTTTATATGCATAAAAACAGTATCATGGATGAGTTAGGCTACAACGGCTGGGGCATCGATGGTGCATTAAGCAGGTTGTTGAGAGGAATGAACGGCGGGAAGAGTGCAATTGTTCTTGGCTTGATGTTCTTTCTACTTATAGGAGCTCTATTCGACATCACACCTATTCTCGACGGGGACGAGGAAGACGTGACGACAGGTAGTGTCGCCTATGATGATGGCGTCACACTCGCGGATTACGTCAACCACACTCCCATAATGATAGACGGCGATGAAGACTTCATCACCCAGGGTTGGCCTGGCAACGGCTCATCTTTCAATCCATACAGGATAGAGGGCCTGCGCGTGTCCGGAATGGTTGGCATCAGCATTCGCAATACAACGAAATACTTCGAGATCAATAACTGCTTGCTGAACTCGACATCAAGCGGAATACAGCTGAGCAATGTCACAAATGCCTGTATCCTCAACAGCCAGTTCACTGTTGGAGTTCGTGGGATATCCATTACCAATAGCACTGGCATAGTGACTGACAATAACACGTTTGACGGCGTCAGTGTGGGGATAGATGTACAATGGTCTTCAGCGGTGAGCATCAATAATTCCATCTTTTCCAATTCGTGGAAAGGAATCAAGTTTTCCTCTAAGGTTGTTGATTACATGCTTGGTGTCCCGTGTTCCAACATCTCTGTGACGGGGTGTTCGTTTACGAACGTTGGTCAGTGTGTACTCAGCTTTGATGGGGTGGATTCGATCACAATTGACACTTGCAGCTTTGACACCGGCTACACGGGAATATTCTTCATGGGGGGCATTGACCTTACTATAATTAATAATACTATGACGGATATGAGTGTGGGCATAAGCACTGCGTCCACTATGGGTCTCAGGATCCTGAACAATACCCTTGAGGACAGCATGTTCAATCCTGATTTAGTCCCTGCAAGTTCAGTAACTGACATTATCGAGGGCAACGTCGTCGACGGAAGGCCGGTGGGAGTCTTCTTGGATGCGCATGATCTGGTCATCAGTGGCAGTGATTATGGTGAAATTCTTCTTGGTCATTGCAAGTATGTGAACATCACAGGAGGTTATCGCTCCAATATCAACCTTGGAATCAAGCTACAAGCGTGCGAGTATTGCACAATTGATGACACGATAATAGAGGACAATCAACTCGGCATTAGCATCTTCGACTCAAAGAATTGCTCGGTACAAAACACTAACTTCTTCCGATCACTACTGGGAGTGGGAATCTTCAATTCGGTGGGTACCATCATTTCCAACAATTACTTTGACGAGCTCTGGATTGGGATCGCCTTCTCGATGAGCGATACAGACTCAGTAGCGGTCAACAACACAGTCAAGAGCTGCAAAATTGGGATTGATGCCACTGGTGCAAAAGGAGTGACCATAGAGTCCAACGTGATCCAAAATTGCAGCCTGTTAGGGATAAACCTCCTGATGGATGAGGAAATGACAGTGAGAAACAATGAGATAACGCATGGAAGTATGGGGATTGACATTTTCATCTCATATGAGTCGAACATCGAGTTCAATAGGATAACGCACAATGCTGGTACGGGAATACGAATACGTGACAGCCATGAACTCATCATAACAGGCAATATTGTCGCAAATAATAGTGTTGGGTTCTCTATCGATATGAACTCGGATAAATGCTCCATATTTGGCAACATGATCTCCATGAATCGCAACGGAAGTGCTATCGACAACGGCACTCGCAATTCATGGGACGACGGAGTGGGCATGGGTAATGCATGGGGCGATTACTCGGGCACTGGGACCTATACCATCAATGGCACCGCTCACTCCGTTGACCACTATCCCAGCATGGCTGACGTTGACGGGGATGGTCTCACCGACATCTCTGAGATCGAGCAATACGGGACGGACCCCTTCAACGCGGACACGGATGGGGATGGTGTTTCTGATGGTGAGGAGATCAACATGTGGCGGAATCCACTGGTCCCGAATGACCAGAGCCCGGCGGGCATGATGCTACTCATCGGCGTTGTTGTTGCAATTGTTCTGCTGGCCGTAGTCCGGCGATATCACGGGTGAATCAAGATGACGAGAACAGGACAGGAGGAGGTTGGTTCCGCATGACGTTCATATGCATAAGATCTCATGAGCGCATGACCACTGGGACCGGGGAGTACGTAGTCCGACTAACTAGTAAATAAGAAAGGAGAGAAACTAATCGTGTCAAAGAAGCGAGTACTGACTAACTTGGCAGTGAGCATAATGATGGTCATGACCATTTTTGCTCCGGTAACTTCTAACATGACGCTGCCTGCGGCAATGGGTGATTCTACACCCCGAGCGCGACAGAATGCCATTCCAGCTGATTATACGAATCACACTCCGATTGTAATCGGCTCGGATGCAGAGTTTGCTGCACAGGCGTGGCC
>JAGSHP010000110.1 GCA_029855925.1 Candidatus Thorarchaeota archaeon
ATGGATTACGCGAGCACAGAGACCACCCCAGCAGACGCCTCCTCGTTCTCAGAAGATGTGGCGCCGCCAATCGATGAATCTTTTGAAGACACCATCGCCGAAATCGACCGTGTCTTAGACGAGGCTCTCGCAACGATGGCAACCCCCGAGGAGGAGTTGTCCCGTGTGCTAGGTGAGGATGGCGCCTCCACCTTACGCGACTCCGAAGAGTCGAAGATGGAGGCAGGTGAACCGCCGATGATGGGGTCCGAAGAGGAGTTGAGTCCAACCAGCACGGAGCCGCATGAAGCCCCCTTGGAAGAGCCTATGGTGACCCCGCCTCCTGAGGGATTAACGGAAGGAGTCCGTGAGGAACCATTGGTGACACCCCCACCTGTTACCGACACATCTGCTGAAGATACAGTTTCAACGCCGACCGCTCCTGAAGACCTAGAGTCTGAAATGGGCGACATTGAGCCCGCTTCTCCCCCACAATCCGAGGAGCCGTCAGAAGCACGAAAGCCATGGTCCAGCTCTCACGATAGACCTAGAACTTGGACTCCTTACGACGAGCCATCTCTCCCACATGAGGACGAACTTGAGTCGTCCGATGAATCCGACTATGCGTCAGATGAGAGCCAGACCCCTGCCCAGACGCCACCTCCACCTCCACCTCCGGAACCTGATGAGAGCGAGGAGGAGCGTCAGAAGCGCACCCGCCGTCTGTTCTTTGGTGCCTAAGGTCTGTAGCATCAGCCAATGTGTGAGGCGTCGATGAGGGAAACAAGATGGACTATACCTCAGAGGTGGCAGTGGGTATTGCCCGTACACCAAGGGAGGCACTGCAGAACGGACTCAGGAAATTGAGTTCGCCTCCCATTCTCACATCTTCAACCTCTCGTGTCGTGATCAAACCATCAATCTATGATCCATTACTTCCGGGAAACACATCGTTAGATCTGATACGTTCCATAGTCCGGGTCTTCAGCTTTGCAGATAGAATTCTCATTGTTGAGAGCGATAACCCTCTTCGAACAGCAGACTCAGCCTTCTCCAAAACTGGATATCATCAGCTCAAGGAACTTGGAGCAAGACTTGTGAATCTCTCATCTGAGCCTCTGGAGATGACTCGTGCCCCCGGTTTCTATTCCGAGACATACAATCTTCCAAAGGTGATACTTGGAGACCAGTTCTTCATTAACTTGGCAACACTGAAGACTGACCCACACGTGAGAATCGGCGCAGGACTCAAGAACCTATTTGGACTCATCCCCGTTCGTGATAAGACTGCGTTCCACGATCATCTGGAGAATATCCTACTGGATCTCCTGTATGTCATTCGTCCAAACCTCACAATTCTCGATTTGACGGACGTGATTGTTGGTTCACGCGAGTCTGGGAAGACGCTACATATCGGCGGCGTGCTCATTGGCTACGACCCTGTGGCTGTGGATGCCATGGGTGCTTCTCTCTTGGGATTCGATCCCCTCAACATTCCCCTGATACGACGTGCGCACGAACTTGGAATGGGAGAGGCGCTCCCTGACAGAATTCGTCTTGTTGGAACGGAGCATCAAAAGGGACTACTCCAGCAGGCCATGGGAGAGATTCGTAACGCAATGGCCTCGTTCTGAACCATTTTCACCGTTAAGATTCATATGGTTGTGACAGATGCACTTATAGAGGCTAGTAAAAAGTATTATAATGCGCAGTGTTTGCGCCAGTTTGCTGGCTACTGCTACATTGGAATGCCAGCGTGTGGTGGCCATGCCATGGACTGGACCTCACTTCACATGCAAAGAATTCCCGCATCGGGAACGCTGAGAATGTTTGATCTCGCCGTAAAACTTGAGGCTCAAGGTAGAAAGATTTACCACTTTGAAGTAGGGCAACCCGATTTTCCAACTCCGCCAAACATAATTGATGCAGCGGTGGAGGCGCTTCGAAATGGCTTTACGAGGTACGTCTCGGCAAGAGGCATCCCTCCCCTTCTCGAGGCGATTGCTGATCGATACCATGAGCGTGGTATTGACATTGACCCCACTCAGAACATAATTGTCACACCCGGAGCCAAGATGGCTCTCTTCATGGGCTTTCTTGCAGTCATAGACATTGGGGATGACGTCGGTATCATCTCACCCTCATGGCCAAGCTACCGTATTATGATACGTAATGCCGGAGCCTCACCGGTGGACATCCCGACGAGCCCGGACTATGGATTTGATGAGGAGGCGGTCAAGCAGACAATAACCCCTGACACGCGTTGTATCGTAATCAATAGCCCGAACAATCCTACAGGCGGCGTCCTGACGAAGTCGGACATGAAGGCACTCTATGACCTGGCCTGCGACCATGACTTTGTCATCTTTAGTGATGAGATATACGAGCATCTCGTCTATGACGGCTTCAAACAGACGAGCATGCTTGAGATTGATCCGAACATGGAACGAACGCTCGTCATCAATGGCTTCTCAAAGGCATACTCGATGACTGGCTGGCGGTTGGGCTATGCAATTGGTAACTCTGAGACCGTCAACAACATGGTGAGAATCCAACAGAACACGACATCTTGTGCAACATCCTTCGTGCAGGTCGCCGGTGTAGAGGCCCTTCGTGGAGATCAATCCTCTATTGAGGTGATGCGCAAGGAGTACGAGCGTCGCCGAACACTGATGAAGAATATGTTCTGTTCTATGGAGTCTGTCACCTGCGTTGAGCCCAAGGGAGCTTTCTACATGTTTCCAGATTTTGGAGCCTATGGAATGCGAAGTACTGAGTTGGCAGAGAAGATTCTACAAGACACAGGCATTGTCAGTACGCCCGGTGTCGTGTTCGGTTCCGCATATGACTCCCATCTGAGATTCACTTACGCTGCCTCTGCAGAAACGATTGAGGAAGGTCTTGCGATTCTGGGCGACTATCTCTCAGGCTTGAAAAGGAGCGTTCCCACTGGTGCCGGCAGACTACCTCAGACCCCAGTCTCCTGATCTCACAGAGACAAGGTTTGAGTGTTTGAAGTGTGGTGTGTGTTGCAAGCAACCCAATATCATCATCACCGTCACTGGCCATGATATCGTTCGTCTGTCCCGAGGTCTCAACCTATCCTCGAAGGAGTTGATGCGCGCTCTTGACTTCTACCTGCTGGAGAACACTGAACTTGTCCCTGAGGGTCTGCGGGACATTCCTGCGGTCATGACTGAGCGTGGTCTGGCATATGTTGCTCTGAAGAAGCTTGAAGATGCGTCCTGTGTATTTCTATCGGATGACCTCTGTCTCATCCATCCCATTCGACCAAGTTCCTGTGTCACTTTTCCCTTTACGTTCAGAATGGACTCTGGCGCAATGATGTGGGGACTGAGTGCGAAGAAGGAGATCTGTCCGGGGATTGGCAGGGGCGAGATCGTGTCCGAACTGGAACTATATCGGATGGCCTCTCCTGTGCTTGAAGAACTGGCCATATTTTCCGAGTTCGTACGTGATTGGAACACCCGTGAACAGAATCCTACAGCACAGGGTTTCATCCAGGCGGTCTTAGAGAGCCCACTGTTCTTGTAATAGTACAATAACATCTATAACTCCATAGAGTTCGTTGGTGGCTATGACTGAGAGAGTATTGGTGACTGGCGGGGCTGGATTCATAGGTAGTCATCTTGTGGACAGTCTGGTCGAACGAAACCATGTTGTGGTTCTTGATGATATGTCTGCGGGACTCGAGGAGAAC
>JAGSHP010000056.1 GCA_029855925.1 Candidatus Thorarchaeota archaeon
ACTTGGAGGTTCTTGACATAATTCAGTGCCTCATCTGGGGACTGTACCCCCACACTTCCGACACCAAAAAACTCCCCAACGAGTTTGCCATCGAGTAATCTATTCACGTCTTCGACCTCTCTGTGTCTTTGCCTTTTTCTTTATTACCTTGGTACAGGATTGAAGGGCGGGGCAACCAATACAATCCTTGGGAATCTCGCTCTGTGCTTGGTCGTAGAGCAGGACCTGTTCTGCGACTGCTGTGCCCGCCGATATGTCATCCGGTGTCTTGATCTCGTCTGGGACAGTGATATGACACTTGTACTTGCGGAGGGTTCCTGTAATTGTTTCTCGCTCCCCCTTCACCACTACAGCGGTTGGGCCCACCTGTCGAACAACAACACTGGAAAAGTCAGGCATCATGAGCAGATGACTCAGTTCCTGTTCCGACTCGGTTTCGATGAGTGTGACCGTTGAGAGCGTCACAAAGGTTGTCTGTCCCATCCAGTCCTTGATGGACCGAATGATGTTCTTTGGGACTGGCTTGTTGCTCTCCTTCTCAAGAAACTCGATGACGTCGTTTTCGCGCATCCCCAGCTCGATGGCCTGAAAGACTGATTTGTCTGTGATTCTGAACGTGCTGACCACATCTGTGTTGACTGGTTCTGTGAACAACATGAGTTTGTACAATTTGGCATAGTTCATCTCTGGAGTAAAGCAGGTGATCTCGAAATTGGGTTGAACGAAGAACGTGTCTCGGTCCTCGTGTTGAGTGATCTCCTTATTTGAGATCACCGCCTCCCCGATCTGTGTCAGACTGACGGCCACCAGCTTCTTTCCCTTGTATGCCGCCTCCAGCAGTCCCAGCAAGATAGGTATCTCTAGCGCTATGGCAACTCTGCTCTCATCAACCTGGATCCATTTGAGTGGTTCATTGTCGATGAACAGCTCACTGCGAATCCACGCCTTCATCTCTTCGATGCTGATCCATTCTCCCTCCTTGCTCTCCCGCAAACGGCAGATGGCCAGGTTCAATGTGAACTCTGTAGGCTGATCAGGTGTGGCCCAAATTGCCCTAGTCCGTCCTAATGATGCAAGCAGTATTCTTCTCGACACAGTGGCCTGGTTGCCGTCAAATATGGACTCGACTCTCCCTGGTATCGCTCGGTCCTCATCCACTATGATGTAGGCACCTGCCTTTCTTGCAATCCTCTGAACGGTTTCAAATCTCTCATCAGTGTGCTTGGAGAGTGTAGTCTTGATCTGTTCCTCCTCCCGTTTAGGGAACTCCCAAGAACTTGTCATATGCACGTTGTTCTTCGCAAGGTGTGACACAAGCAGGAGAATATCAACGAGCAAGGAGTCTCTCTCATTGACGAAGTTTCTAATTCGCTTTGGTCTGCTATTGTCCGGTTCGGGTTTTCTGCTGAAGAACTTCTGCAGATGTGGAAGAAAGAAGTCTATTATCTTGAACTCTGCAACTTCGCGTCCGTAGTCGGTCAGTCGTGACATGATTCTCCGTACTATGATTCCCTTCTTCCTGAGGTCCCGTTCTGTCTGATTCAGCTGACCATAGGAGTATATCTTTCTGAACGGCTTCAACCGATCATAGCTAAGAGCCCCGCCATTGAGAACCAGCATTCCTAAGAGGTCATACTCCTTCTGCGTGAAGGATTTGAATATATGTTCGCGCGCGCTCTTGTCCCTCATCTTCTCGGCCAACAGTTTGGTAAGTTGCTCACCAGACTGGCT
>JAGSHP010000070.1 GCA_029855925.1 Candidatus Thorarchaeota archaeon
AGATGCCGGACTGATACTGAAGGTGCATGCCGATGAGATAGTTCAACTTGGTGGTGCCGGACTTGCTGCCGAGCTTGGCGCGGTTTCGGCCGATCATCTTCTCATGGCAGCGGATGAGGACCTCGAGGCCATGGTCAAGGCCGGGACAATTGCGACCCTCCTTCCCGCAACTGCCTTCAGCCTAGACACAGAATATGCCAGAGCGCGTGACATGATCAATATGGGGCTCCCAGTCGCATTGGCGACGGACTTCAACCCAAACTGTGCCAATGAGTCAATGTTCTTCACAATCGCCCTCGCATGTTACAAGATGAAGATGTTCCCGCGAGAGGCAATCTCAGCAGCGACAATCAATGCTGCTCATGCTGTTGACAGGGCACATGAACTTGGCAGTCTTGAGGTCGGAAAGAGAGCGGACATATTGATTCTTGATGCGCCGAATCCGGAATATCTAGCATATAGATTTGCCACGAACCTCGTACATACGGTCATCGTCAATGGACAGGTCGTACACACGAAGTTTGGCCCATAAGATGTCATGGCTCGTAGAGAGGCCCGGTCAGGGCTTCCACTGCTGAAACAATTGCTCCCTCGCTCATGAGTTCAGCTATCTTAGCCACATCAAGGTAGAGGGGACGGTCATCAGTCAGGGTTGGCACCTTGCTGCGAATGACTCTATGAGCCTCGGCCAGCGGCGGTGAGGGCTTCAATGGTGCCAGAAGGTCAATGCCCTGAGCCGCGCATAGAAACTCGAGAGCGATGACGTTTCGTACATTCTGAAGTATCGATCGTGCCTTCCGCGCAGCAATTGTTCCCATACTGACATGGTCTTCCTGTTCAGCGCTGGTGGGAATAGAGTCAACACTTGCTGGATGCGCCAGCACCTTGTTTTCGGAGACCAGGGCAGCTGCAGTATATTGCGCGATCATCATGCCTGATTGCAGACCACTGTTGGTGGTGAGGAAGGCTGGTAGACCGCTCAGTTTGGAATCGACGAGGCGATTGATTCGCCGTTCTGCAATGTTTCCAATCTCGGATAGAGCGATTCCCAGAAAGTCCATGACAAGTGCCACTGGCTGTCCATGAAAATTGCCCCCTGAGATCACGTCCCCGTCAGGAAAGACCAAGGGATTGTCGGTCGCAGAGTTGATCTCTGTCTCCAGAACACTCTGCACATATCTGATGGCATCAATGGAGGCGCCCAATACCTGTGGATAACAGCGAAGTGAGTAGGCATCTTGAACCTTACCACAGTCAGCATGTGACTTATTGATCTCGCTGTCTTGAAGGACCTTGAGGAGGGCTCGTGCAGCATCAATCTGCCCCTCATGTGGTCGAATCTTGTGGATTCTGTCATCATACGCCACACGGGTACCTCTCAGTGCCTCAAGACTCATTGCCCCAGCAATAGTAGCATCACGAACAAGCTGGAGGGCATCATAGACGGCAAGGGTTCCTACTGCAGTCATTGGTTGAGTTCCGTTGATGAGGGCAACCCCCTCTTTGGCCTGCAGCTCAATCGGGGCGATTCCAGCACGCTTCATAGCCTCAGCCCCTGAGAAACGCTCACCTTCATAGAACGCCTCACCCTCACCAATCATTACAAGGACCATGTGAGCCAGTGGGGCCAGGTCGCCACTGGAACCAACGGAACCCTGCTGAGGAACAATTGGTGTGACATGACGATTAAGCATCTCGACGAGGGTCTCAACGGTTTCAAGCCTTGCACCAGAATACCCCTTTGCGAGGGCATTCGCTCGAAGGAGCATCATTCCACGGACGACCTCTGTCGGGAACGGTTCTCCCACACCGACGCTATGGCTACGGATCAGGTTCACCTGGAGAGCAGCGACATCCTCTGAAGCGATTGATACATTCGCAAGGTCGCCAAAACCAGTATTCACGCCATAGACTGTTCGGCCCTCCCGAATTGCACGCTCAATCACTTCCCGACTCTGTTGTATCTTTGATCTCGCCTCATCGGTCAATGTCACAGCTTCGCCATGTCGAGCGACTCGCACTACATCGTCAATGCTGAGGCTCTCACCATCAATCGCCACTGTCATTATTCTCACCATCAATTGGCGCAAGGGCCTTACATTATGGTTCGTCCTAGTTCACGGTGCGTCGCGCTGCAACTTAAGACTTGTTTTCTCTCTGCAATAACAACATCTAAGACCTCAAGAGCGGTCTGAATGTGATTGATGCAAGTGGAATTCAGTGAGATGGATATTGAGTCCCTGAAGAGAGAGCAGGCACGTCGAGCGAGTGAGGTAATTCGTGAGGACATGCCAGAGTTCTCTGGCACCATTGTCAGCGGAATTGATGTGGCGTATCAGGGATACCAGGCCACGGCATGTGCAGTCACATACGATATTGCAACCGACCTGATAACGACCACAAAGACAGGGAGATACACCACCGATGTTCCTTACATGCCTAGCCTATTCCAGCTCAGAGAGGGACCCATACTCATAGACATGCTGAGAGACATGAGAGAAACAGGCCCAGTTCTCATCGACGCAAATGGTGTACTACATCCAAGGGGATTCGGTCTTGCGTCCTTTGTGGGGATGGAACTCAACCTGCAGACGATTGGAGTTGCCAAGAAACTACTCTTGGGTGAGATCGGAGAGCGCATAGGAGATGTGGCACCAATCATCGCTGATGGCACCGTCGCAGGAATGGCTCTCTGGTTGGATGGCAGAAGGAGACCCGTGTATGTATCAATAGGGCACAGGGTCTCGCTTCAGACTGCTGTTAGAATCGTAAAGAGTTGCAGCAGGCGAGGACGGATCATCCCGCTTCATCAGGCCCATTCCTGCGCCAAGAGAGAGATTGCAAGAAAAGAAAAGTAGAATGCAGGCGAGCACAAGACTCGCTCTGCACAAGTTGAAACAGGTTCTATTTTAGTCGCTTCTCGCGGAACAGTTCATCGACCATATTCTCCACAAGACCCTCTTCGGGAATGAATGGCAGAGTGATGTGTCCGCGCCCATCCATGGCATCATTCCAGTCCATTGCGGTCTCAATGGCATGGTCGTTCCGTGCCCATGCGCGACGAGCAACGCCACCCATCACGTCCCAGTCGAGGGACAATCTGATAATACGGTCCACTCGCTCGCTTCCATCAAGTACGAGACCAAAACCGCCATTGATGGCCTTCCCAGTACCAACACCACCGCCATTGGAGAGTACAGCCATGGTCATGCCACGTGCAACGTTTCCAGCCCAGACTTGATGCGACATGTCGCTTGTGATGTTGCTGCCATCACGGATGTTAGAGGTTTCTCTGTATGGGCTGTCTGTGCCACCAGTATCGTGATGGTCACGACCCAGCATGATGGGCCCAACCTTGCCCTCTCGCACAAGCTCGTTGAACTTGAGGGCGATCTTCACTCGCCCTGCAGCATCGGCATAGAGGATTCTCGCCTGCGACCCGACAACAAGATTGTTCTTCTCCGCATCTCGAATCCAGATGTAGTTGTCGCGGTCCTGCGCCCGGCGATTGGGGTCTATACAGGACATGGCGGCATGATCGGTCTCGATGAGGTCCTCATGCTTTCCACTGAGGCAGACCCATCTGAATGGACCGTAGCCATAGTCAAAACAGATGGGCCCCATGATGTCTTCGACATAGGAGGGGAAGATGAAGCCATCCATTGTGTCATGACCGTTCTT
This sequence comes from Candidatus Thorarchaeota archaeon, assembly GCA_029855925.1. GTDB lineage: Archaea > Asgardarchaeota > Thorarchaeia > Thorarchaeales > Thorarchaeaceae > B65-G9. Next base: position 3,682 of record JAGSHP010000070.1, read on the forward strand.
TGCAATGTCCTTGACGCCCGCGTCAAATACTGCCTTCATGAACGAATTACCGTAGTCCCAGAAGTGGGTCCCGCGCTTGGTCATAGTGTGAATTAGCTCAAACTGCTTTCGAAGGGACTTGTCAACCAACCGCTTGAACTCATCTATGTCGCTCTTTAGTAGTTCTCGCCCCTCTTCAAAGGTCACACCCTGTGGCGTGTAGCCGCCCTCGTAGACCGCATGACAGGATGTCTGATCTGAGGCAAGGTCAATGGGAATGTTGTTGTCAACGACATATTGCCATAGATCCACGACATTTCCATAGTAACCAATGGAAACGGGCTCGCCACTCTTTCGATGCTCGTCCACCCACTCAAAGATCTGGTCGAGATCGTCACTCCATTTGGAGAGCCAACCCTGCTCCAGTCGTGTGTCAATTCTGCTCTTGTCAACCTCGGCGATTACGCCAATGCCTCCAGCAATCTCCACCGCCTTTGCCTGGGCGCCGCTCATTCCGCCAAGACCGGATGTCAGGTATACTCTGCCATGTAGGCTCTTGTCAGCAGGAATGCCAAGATAGAGCCGTCCTGCGTTCAATAACGTGATGTAGGTCCCATGCACAATCCCCTGAGGACCTATGTACATCCACCCCCCAGCTGTCATCTGTGCCATCGATGATACACCAAGCGCCTGAGCACGATGGAAGTCTTCGGGAGTATCGAACATACCTACCATGAGGCCATTGGTCGAAATGACTCTCGGAGCGTCGCGTTTGCTGGGGAAGAGGCCGAGTGGATGCCCAGACATAACAGCAAGGGTCTGCTCCTCATTCATTGTTTCCAAGTATTTCTTGATGAGTTGATATTGCAACCAGTTCTGGCAGACCTGCCCCGTTTCGCCATAGGTAACCAGTTCATACGGGTAGAGGGCGATGTCAAAGTCGAGATTGTTGTCTATCATGAGCTGGATTGCCCGAGCCTCAAGGATGCCCTTGTATTCATCCACGGGCTTGGCACGGATAGCACCCTGCGGGCGGTATCTGTACGCATAGATTCGTCCCCGAGTCACCAGTTCCTCTAGAAACTCTGGCGCAAGACGCTCGTGCAACTTCTCTGGTACATATCGAAGGGCGTTCTTGACCGCAATGACCGTGTCGCTCTCGGAGAGGTTGAATCCTCTACTCGGTGCGCGACGATATTGTGGATCAAAGACCGGGTCAGGAGGAAGTTTGTCCGACAACTTAATTGTCATTGCCTTTGAAACATCGAACTTCATTCTATCACTACCGTGTGAAACTCTTCACAGTCTATGTCATATCCCACTACTGACTGCTTAAATGCTTTGAATCTGCCATCACGAATCGTAGGCGATGTTGACCTAGTGGAGGAAGTTCTTGGGAATCAAAGAGCAACCACGAGCGAACTGTCAGGGGACCAGCCAAGCTCCTTTGCCTTCTTGAATGCGTCAGTTGCGTCTCGGTAGCGATCAAGAAGCCAGAGCGTCAGGCGTAACTGGTTATGCAGGTCCGGACTCTCTGGTGACTCATCAATCTCCTTCCGCAGCTGCTTCTCAATCATCTTGTAGCGCTTGATCTCCTCTTCACGGTCTGCACGGACGGACTCAAGAATATCATGGATGTATTGTGGGTCTCGACAGAGCGTATACTCAAGCACCTCCGGTGGGAGAGTCTTGAGAGCGGCATTGATTGCTGCACGGGGTGTGTCTTTGACTCGCCAGAGCTTGCCCTCGAGAAGCTCTTGCTCGTATTCTTCTTGGAAGTATTTCATCAGGCGCTCCAGGCCATTCGTGAGAGCATGATCCGGTCCCAGAGTGTTCAGACAACAGGTCCACTCGTAATAGATGACCTCTGTCGCTATTCGTGACACAACACTGGGAGTTGCACCAATCTTCATCACATCACGCATGAGCGTGGCCATCGTATATTCGGTACGTTTGGGCAGCTTGACACGCTTTGCTGGAGACATGATGTACAATATAATACATCAGTTTCAGATAAATCATCTTATGCGCAACGGGGTATGTACATTCATCATGTAGAAGCGGGGCCAGTGGGAATTTGGTCAATGGAATTCGATAGACTACGTCTTTCTCAGGTACGTAGAGTCTGTGGGATCAATAGGAAGACGTGTTTTCTCGCCGTATCGACCAGCGATAGCGATATGAATGTACTTCACTCGTGGGTCCAACAACTGTAGACGATAACCACCAAATAGCGACATGACTGCAGCTGTCAGTTCAAACGACCTGTCACTCGTGAGATGGAGCATGATGCGGCCGCCTTTCTCTTGCGCGATTGAATATAGATCATAATAGTCCCATAGAAACGCGACGGAGGAAAAGAGGCCGGAGCCTCCGAAGAGATAGAGTGCAAAGTCGGAGACCACAAATGATACAGTTATGGACAGGAAGAATCCGATAATCTGGATGGCAAGATAAGGAATTGCCGTGGCAATCAGGACCAGAAAGTACCGCGTGAATGTCTGCCGTGCTATGAAGAGCTCTTCGGAGTCGGCGAATCCAGCGCTCCATCGCCCATAACGGGAATACAAAACATAGGAGACCAGCAGCCCCACAAATAGACCACCAATGGGGACCAGAGGTGTTGCAATACCCAAGAGCGATATCAGTGAAGTATCGAGTCGTGACGTCGCCCCTACGACAAAGACTGTGTTCAGTGACTCATACAGTGCCAGAACTACTGCCAACGATGCGGTGACAAGCACTGACAATAGAAAGTACACTATAATCCAAGGATCGACCCTTTGAACAAAAGCGGCCTTGGCGTGCGCGCTCATAAATCTCCTCCGAGGTAATATTCGCATTTTCTTGAGATAAGCTTATCGCGAATGTCATTTTACTCTACGAACCAAAGTGATGGGAGCCTCTTCAGAATGGAAGTTGCCAGAGCATCCAGCTTGGAAGCCCCCACCAGAACTTGAGCAACAGTACTAAGATGAGACCAACAAGCGAGATAGTCACGATAACCCAGTCCTTTCTTCTGAACTGAATCATGTCCATGTATGTGCGACCGCCACTGGCACCGAATCCACGGGACTCCATGCTCTCAGAGATGGAGAGAGCACGTCGTATCGCCACAACAATCAGTGGAACGATGATTGGAACAATATTGCGGATTCGTTTGATGAGATTGCCTTTGTCGAGCTCGACCCCACGGGATTTCTGGGCGTCCATAATAGCATAGGCGTCTTGACCAAGAGTCGGAACATAGCGCATTGCCATGCTCACCGCAAGAGCAAACTCGTACTTCACATGCATCTTGATGAGAGCCTGAGAGAGCTCATCGGGGTGCACTGTGAGAAAGAAGAAGGAAAAGGAGGTCATCATTGCCAACAGACGAAGCGCCAGGGAGACCGAACGAGAGAATGGTGTTGGATCTGTGGAGAATAGTGTATTGAAGACCATAATAAAGAGAACAAGCATAGCGAGACCCTTGATGTTCTTCGCCCATCTGCCGAGTGACTTTGCAGCGCCCAAGAGGGGGAGAAGAAAGAGAATGATGAGTAAGAGGGGAATGATCTCAAGGAATAATAGAGAGATGATTCCCAGTACTGTTGAGAGAAGGAGTTTCGTACGGGGATCAAGACGGTGGATGACCGAGTCCTGACGCGTATACTTGAATATCTCCAGAAACGACATGACTCAGCTCTCACCTCCTATCGCGCGAAGAATTTCGCGTTCAAGCTCAGTCACATGGGTCAATCGCTCAGGTATACTGGGAATGATGCTATGAAGCTCGCGTGCTGCAATTGTCATCTGTGGAGGCGTCAGTGAACACATGTCTAGAACGGTCTCATTGCTGAGGACAACAGGAGTAGGGCCGTCAGCCACAATCTGCCCGTTAGCCATGGCGATAGCTCTTGGAAAGTTCTCCACAGCAAACTCGATATCATGGGTGACAACGATGACTGTGCGCCCCTCATCATTCATCTCGCGAAGCATCTTTGCAAGACGTTTCTTCTGACGAGCGTCCTGACCAATGGTAGGCTCGTCAAGAGCCAGAATTCGTGGTTCTGTGGCAAGAATAGACGCCAATGCAACACGCTTGCGTTCACCACCAGAGAGAGAGAATGGGCGGCGTTTGGCTAAATGGGAGATCCCAAGCTTCTCGAGCGTGGTTACACATCGCTCCTCAGACTCTTCAGGTGAAAAACCAAGATTCTTGAGACCAAAGAGAATCTCCTTTTCCACAGAGTCGAGAAAGAGCTGATGGTCAGGGTCCTGCCAGACAAGGCCGATTATGCGCGAGAGCTCAGCCACCGACTTCTCACGAATGTTCATTCCATCCAGGATTACTCGACCCTGAGAGGGGCGCAGAAGACCATTTAGATGTTTGATCAGGGTGGTCTTTCCAGCACCGTTTGTCCCCATGATGGCCACTGACTCGCCATCATCTATCTGAAGAGAAACTCCACGTAGAGCGGTGTAGATTCCATCGTAGGCGAAGTGAACGTCCTCAAAGATGATAGTCATGCTATTGGTCGCACCTCCCTCATGAGTGAAGCCAGCTCTCTTCCCGTGAGAGGCACCTGTGGTAGCTCTATGCCGTGCACTTTCAGCCGCTTGTACAATTCCACAGCCTTTGGTACACCAATACCAATCTCCTGGCAGATGTCTTGGGTGAGAATCTCCCTTGGTGCGCCATCCCGAACGATCTGTCCCTCATTCATTAGAAGGATACGAGTCGCATCCTTGGATACTATGTCAAGTCTGTGCTCGACAACGATCACTGTCAGTCCCTGGCGATTCTGCTTGGCAATGATGTCCAGAATCTTCTTGGCGCTCCGGGGATCAAGGTTGGAGGTTGGCTCATCAGCCACCAATATCTTTGGTCTCAGAGCCAGAGTTGCAGCCAGAGCCACTCTTTGCTGCTCACCGCCCGACATCTCATGCGGGTGCTTGTCGCGCAGATGCTCCAAGTCGAGAAGATGAATCATCTCTTCGACACGTTCACGGATTTCATCGGGAGGGACTCCC
>JAGSHP010000459.1 GCA_029855925.1 Candidatus Thorarchaeota archaeon
TGGGAGTGACTGGCCGTCCGCCCATGTCAACTTTGGTCGCTGACGCATGTACTTGCAAGACCTCTGCGCGAAATGACCCTCTTGACATGAGCACACAGGCCTGAGATGCACCATAGTCCTCTTGCAAGTGCTCTCGCGAGCTCTCATAGCCTACCCTATCGTGAGAGAGCTTGGCTGCGCCCCGACACCTCTGTTGGTCCAGTATCGTCCTGCCACCACTGACTCCTAGCGACACCTGTCGGCTTCAGAAGAGAGAGACGGTGCTTCGATCCAAGAAGTGGAACCCGAACGAGTGGGAAGAGAAACTTGTGGCAAACTCTAGCCAGATTCACGGGACGACGGAATCTAGATGACGCGGCGGCCAATGGGCGGTGGAATCTCACACACATATATGATCCCTAGCTCGATTCAACCCCCGAAGTAGTTCCTAGTCTTGACGGTGAACATACCCAGAAGGACTCTGCACCAAGACTCAGCTGGTTGATAGGCATTACTGACAGAACAAGAAACTAGGTGCTATTGCTAGGATACAGAGGGAAGCCCCTTGCTCTGTCGGCCGTCACCACAAGGAATCCTGGCTTGCGTTTACTCGGCTAGCGAGTCTGGCGACAATCCGACCGTTCTATGCTCTCTCGATCCAGAGCAACGTCGTCAGTCCGTGAGTGTGCGAGTGATGGCACTTACATTCGAGCTTCGTCTAGCATTCGGAGGCCGTACTTATTTGTCCTCCAACACATGGCTATGCTGGCAAGAATAACAAAACCCAGAAGGTCAAAGATGACCGCCGACGCCGCCCGACGGATACAGTTTCACGCTGACAGGAGCGGCACAGGTTAGAGCTTCACGAGCCATGCTCAGCGTGCGGCTGCCAGGAACAAGGGCTGAGGGCGCTTCTGCCCTCAGCTTTCTTTTTCTCATTCGTGTCTTGGAAGATAGCAGAAGGTGTTCTGGTGATAACATGGGCGGTGGGAAGTACATTGAACTCCAAAGTGACCACTTGGTCATGCCGAGAACTGGCTGGGACGAGAAGTGCCTACAGTTTCCATATCGCCAGAGCCCAAGAGATGGAGAGGCTACTGACGAATGAGTGTGGTGATCCAGCTGTTGTGAAGTGGTCAGTACCTCATTAGGATGCCAGACTTGTGTGCCAAGCACTGCCATCGGCACTGTGGCCGACCATGCACGGAGTGCTCATTCACAGAAAGGCATCGAGAGTTCATGTGTGGACTGGGGCATAGGGAGTCTTCCTTCAAGCACTTGCTGTCATGTTTGAGGCCAGCCGCAAGAGATCAAGGGTTAGATCTATGGAGTTTCGAATAGTTCACTTCAGAGTCAAGCTCCTCTGATATTCACGAAACACTTATTAACGAATCAGAGGTATGAGTATCAGAGGTAGCAACTTCTGAATAGAGATGAAGACAAGATGTTTCGACATGAGAACATGATGAATATAGGAGTAAGCGGCGATGGTGGACTGTGGCGCATCCGATCGGGTGCGGGAAAACTGTGGAGGTGCTAGGATGAGGCTCAGCGGGATTCGTATACGTCAGAAAGGCACAGAACTCGTAGTCGTGGGGATGACGGTCGCACAGCTGCGTCGAGTCGTCTATGTCTTCCGGAAAAGCAAGGATAGTCCTGATGCCCTTGAGAGGCAACTCATCCGCAGGAAGGTCGAAGATATAAGAAGGCGAGCCGCAGAGGATGGTACGTATTTTCCCAACGCCATAATCGTGAATATTGTGGCAACTGACAAGGTGCGTGTGACAAACCGAGGGAATGACATGGAAGTGACAGTCGAACTGGAGGTACCAAACCACTCCGCAGATCCAGCACTGGAGGATCGGGCGGGGAAACTCGGATATATCATTGATGGCCAGCACCGGGTGGAGGGGCTACGGAGCTTTCCCGATTTTCAGCTGCCGGTCGTCCTATTCCTGGGTCTCGACAACGATACTGCATTCCGTACATTCGCAGACATCAATGAGAAACAAGAAAAGGTGTCTAGGATTCTGCTCGAATACATCAAATGGGAATTGCGCGACTATCCTTCGAGCAGCTCACGACCCCTGGCATTTTCAATGGTGCTGAGGCTGAACAACGACGACGATTCGCCTCTGAAAGACAGGATAAGGGTGTTCGAGGATGAGCGCAGGAAGTGGGTGACTTCGCCCACGCTAACCAAGCTCGTAGAAGAAGTGATATCTGCTGCTGGCCCAATGCAGCACCTCAAGATTGGTGAACAGCTGAAGGTTCTCAAGCAGTACCTCAAGGCATGGAAGGAGCTTTTTCCAGAGGCGTGGGATGATGCAACTCGCAAGGAATATGTTCTCACCAAGGCTATGGGCATCACGATCATGTTCAAATTGTTTCCCCGCTTCTTTCGGCGCTGTGCATTCTACCAAGGCGGAAGATATGACAAACAGGCGTTTCTAAGAGAACTCCAGCCTCTGAAGGGAATGGAACTCCCACTGGGCGATCGTAGGGTTCCCCTTGATTGGAGATCGGGAATATTCGGTCGGATGAGCAGTGGGAAAGGAATTTCTAATCTCGTCGAACTAATCCTTCTGAAGGTTCCGGAGAGGGATACGCCAAGCTAGGCAGATCACTAGGGGCTGTGGCTGAGCAATGGATCTAGATGTTGATAGTCTTATTGAGTATGCTGGGGTTATCTGCCAGGACCTTCGGTTCCCGCTTGGAGCAGCGATTCTCGAATTCGTCTACGAACTGGAGAACTATAGGATCAACTTTCTCAGACCGGATGAGAAACGAATATCAGAGTGGGAGGGAACACCGGACGGTCTTGCAAGGTTTGCGAAATTTGTCGAGAGACGGATCGGTAGAACACCATCCTTCACTATGGTGTGCAAGCTGTGGGACATATACTCAAGAGAGAGGTATCAAAGAGGCCGTGTTTCGAACCGTCGGAGCCTGATCCTCAGTAGCATGGCCAATACAGGAACTCTTGTGTGTGAACACTGTAGAAGAAAGATCGAAGAACACGAGGCAGAGATTGACCACTACATCCCAGTAGCGAGAGGAGGCGACTCATCAGATGACAATCTCAGGATTCTCTGCAAACGGTGCAATCGAAGGAAGGGTGACAAATACTGGATTCTGTTAGAGTCATGAGCGGGATCGCCTTGTTGCGGGCGAGGGAAACGATCGATGTAGGGATCATCCTGAAGGATTCGAGACTAGAATGGGCACGTTGTATGTCGGATCAACGTGACA
>JAGSHP010000218.1 GCA_029855925.1 Candidatus Thorarchaeota archaeon
CGTTTAAGCAGCTTCTTCTTCGCGCGAACGTCATGGGCGGCTCGTGTTCCAAGCTTTACGGTCTCTCTTGGAGCGACCATGGGCATGTAGGACTCACCAATGTACTCGCCCTTCCGAAAGACTCTTGCCTTCCCCTCAAGGATCACAAGGTCTCCGTTCTTGATCTCATTTTGAGCAACGACCTCCGCCATCTCATCTGCGTACCAGTAGTGGATTGTCTTCGAGTCCATGTCCTCCTCCAGTAGCTGTACTGGGTGCTCCCGCGAGTCACTCTCAATTGTGAACTTCTGTGGTAGCTCGTACACTGCCACTCCTGCGAGTGTTTCCTTGGCCACGGTGTCCATGGCCGTCGTCTCCATGAGACCACCAATGCCTCCCCCACTAGCCATACCTGCCTCTCTCTTCTCTCCGGCTCGTATGCCATATCCTTCACTGATGAAGAGCGGCTCCGGCTCAATGATCTCAACAGGTGTTGCTGATGCTGTCGAGATGATCAGTTCAATATCGGTCCAGTCTTCCTTTGTTCGGTTTGAAACCATTGCCAAGCGTTTGATATGCGCCTTCTCCTCGTCCAGATTGATGTCATAAGCAGGTGTCCATGAGGCGTAGCTGACTTGGTACTCAAGTTGAATCTCAACCTCAGCCTGTTGTTTCATCTCAATCTGGATGTCAACGTTGAAGACCTCGATCGACTCCTCATCCTCCATCTTTTCGCGAAGGTTCTCTTCAGTCGCCTCAATCTCCTTGACAACGTCCTCAAGCTCTTCATTTCTCTTGATGAGTTCTTGCTGCAGAGCAGCATAGGCAGAGTCTGAAGTCTCATAGAAGTCGGTGAGCAGTTGTACATCCTTGCCTGCTGCAAGTGGGGGTCCAACGGTTGTGATGAACTCAAGTGTTGTTGCCTCAAGGCCTCCCATCTTGATGTTGAGAATATCTATGGCGTCCTCAATTTGCTCCCTCTTCTTGCGAAGCTTGTCCAGTTTCTTCTGCAGAGAACTGATGTCCTTCTCATCGTATGCTCTGATCCACTCCATCTTTACGTCAAGCGACTTGATTGTGGCAGGTCCTCTCCCGCTCACACGAAAACTATCTGAGAGAGCACACTCCGTGATCCTCTTGACTGTGATTGTCTGAGACCCGGCTGGAAGGGACGCCTTCCCGGTTCGCGTTATACGCGCACCATCTCTCAGTAATGTGACTCTGGTGATCTTTGTGTCAATCTCGACCAATACAGCAACCTCCCGCCAGATTTGGAAGATGTGTATTTATCCTTTGAGTATCCAAATCTGTTCAACGGGAGGTGCCTTGACCGGTCACTGCAGATCCTGAGAGCGGGTCTCAATTATCCGCAGTACCATCTTCTTGAACTCGTCGACGGCCATTGGTCCGAGATTCTCATTCGTGCGCAGTCGGACTGCGACCTGATTGCTTTGAGCCTCTCTCTCGCCAACTACGAGTTGGTAGGGTATCTTCTCCAGCTGTGCGTTCCGGATCTTCTTCTGCATTCTGTCCGGGCCATCGTCCACCTCAACACGGATTCCGGCTTGCTTGAACTCGTTGGCTAGTTTGAAGCAGAACTCGATCTGTTCGTCTGTGATGGGAATGAGCCTTGCCTGAATCGGGCTCAGCCAGACCGGAAACGCACCCTTGTAGTGCTCTATGAGAACGCCGAAGAATCGCTCGAGAGACCCCATCAGGGCTCTATGGATCATGATAGGTCTGTGTTCCTTGCCGTCCTCCGCGATGTATGTCATGTCAAATCGTTCTGGCAGATTGAAGTCGACCTGGACGGTCGTGCACTGCCAGGACCTGCCGAGTGCATCGCGAATCTTGATGTCGATCTTTGGTCCGTAGAACACTCCCTCACCCGGGTCTATCTCATACTTGAGACCCATCTGCTCCAAGGCGGCTCGAAGTGCCTCGGTCGCACGCTCCCAGCTCTCATCCGTTCCAACGTACTTCTCAGGCTTGGTGCTGAGATAGATGTCATACTCGGAGAACCCGCAGGTACGCAGAATGTCGAGGTTTAGGTCGAGGATGTTGATGATCTCCTCGTTCAACTGGTCCGGTCGTACGAAGATGTGCGCATCGTCCTGTGTGAAACCTCGCACTCTCATGAGACCGTGTAGTACTCCTGACCGCTCATATCTGTAGACCGTGCCCAATTCTGCCCAGCGAAGCGGAAACTCTCGATAGGAGCGCTTCCGCATCTTGTACATCTGAACATGAAATGGACAGTTCATGGGCTTGATCTCGTACTCCTGCTCATCGACCTCCATTGGTGAGTACATGTTTTCTCGATAGAAGTCGAGATGTCCGCTGGTCTTCCAGAGATCAATCTTTGCGATGTGTGGGCTGAAGACAATATCATAGCCTGCCTTGAAGTGGGCATCACGCCAGTAGTCCTCCAGTGCAACGCGGACCGCTCCGCCCTTCGGCAACCAGAGTACCAGTCCGCTCCCTATGGCATCGCTCATGTGGTACAGCTCAAGCTCCTTCCCCAGCTTGCGGTGGTCTCGCTGCTTGATCTCCTCAAGCCTGTCCAGATAGGCCTTTAGCTCCTCTGGGGTCTCGAAGGCAGCCCCGTATATCCTCTGGAGCTGTGGGTTTCGCTCGTCGCCCCGCCAGTACGCACCCGACGCCTCCAGCAGCTTGAATCCCTTGATTGGGAGCTCCTTCGTATTTGCCACATGAGGTCCACGGCAAAGATCAACGAATGTACTGTGTGTGTAGATTGAGATTGGTTCATCCTCAGGCAGTTCGCGGATCAGCTCCAACTTGAATGGCTGGTCCTTGAACATCTCAAGGGCCTCTTCACGTGTGATCTCCTTTTTCACAAAGTCATGATTGCCTTTGATTATCTTCTTCATTCTCTTCTGTATCGTCTTGAGGTCCTCGGGAGTGAGAGGCCGCGGTAGAAGAAAGTCGTAGTAGAATCCATCTTCTATGGCTGGGCCAATTCCCAACTTGGCGTCGGGAAACATCTCGAGAACCGCTTGCGCCATCACGTGTGCTAACGAGTGTCGCATTCTGAGGAGTTTCTCATCCATCTTTTCCAGTCCTCTTGGTTGGTAAGGACTGTGCTCACAAAACCGTTTCGCTATGCACTCGCATCTTACTCCCTAGACCTGAGAAAGCGATATACAATGCCTTCGCAGATCAAGACTATGAGTGCCACACCAATTACTATCCATTTGAGCTGTGTGGCAAGACTTGAGACTGCTATGATCGGGGCATTGAGACTTGGATACGTGAGGAACTGCTGTAGCACGATCACGTTCTCAGTATAGTCAAGTACTGCGGCGACGAACGGAAGCAGTACGAGACTGTGCCATTTGCTCTCCTCCTTGAATATGCCCCTCTGAAGTGGTACCATGAGGAGCGAAATCAGGAACGTATAGAGAAAGGGGAAGAACGAGTCTGCGATGAATCGCAAATAGACGATTGTAGCATCTCCCTGAGCAAGCTTTTCGAACTGGGCTTGCAGAGTCTGTACATCGTATCCCCAAAGTACATCTGGCGTTGGCGAACCTGTGATTAGAGTCAGTGCCGGGGTCACAATCCCCATGAGAATGACTGCATTCAGTAGAGCGAGTAGACCAACCACCAAGACGAGTTTCTTACTGTAGATGCCATATATTTGATCCGTAAGCATAGAGATGCCTCATTCTGATTAACATCACTATCTCTCTATCCGGAATAAAACCATTTCTCATCTTGAAGGCTTCTGTAAGAGAAAAAACCGGGGGATAGTATCCCCCAAGTCAAGTCCCTCTCCTTCTATTGTTGTCCTAGTCAATGAGTTCAAAGTCTTCCTTACTGGCGCCGCACATTGGGCAGACCCAATCATCTGGAATATCTTCGAACTTCGTACCAGGCGCAATACCACCATCTGGATCTCCGACAGCGTCGTCGTAGACCCAACCGCATACTTGGCATTCCCATTTCGCCATAGCTAGGTCTTCTCCTTTCTTCTCTTCGCGTCAGCGAAAAGGTGCTTAGTATCAGCTCCCTCGTTCCATCAAATAAAAGCATTCGTGTTTGTCATAATTCCATCTCATCTGGGCGTTGATACGGTGTCCGCTCTACTTCATTCGTGCAACGACCATTGGCACTCCTTCCTCTTCTTCCTCCTCCTCTTCGACCTGGTCCTCCTGAACTTTATGTTGCGCCCTTCGCCCGCGCTCTATGAGCACGATTAATGCAGGCAGCCAGAGTTGAGGTTCCCAAAAGAACCCAAAGACGAACACTGGCGCGGCAGACAGGAACAGGGCAACGGCATCTCCCTTGCTCCTTATGCGAGGGAGAATCGCCGCAAGAATGATTATGGCAAACAGTGCTGCACTGTCTCTCCAGCCCGTCTGTAGAACGTTCACGACATACAGCGTCGTGACAAGTGGCGTTCCCCCTGGAGCTGCATTCACGACCCCCATTGATAGCACAAACACAATATAGACGATTGCAGACACGATTCCCCACATGATGATTCTCTCATTCGATGACTTGCGGTCTGTAACTGGGAGGAGGAGAATTCCTATGACGGCTGAGTACAGTAGGAACTCCTTGATCAGTGCGATGAGGGGCAACAATGCGTACGCATACTTGTCTTCTCTATGCTTGAGCACTAAATAGAGAAGCACGTACCCAGGAGCAGAGAGGATTAGTGACTGAATAGACATCATCATTATGAGAATCAGAAGCGACACCGACTCGGGCAAGTCGGGATGCATTGCAATCAATAGCAATGACACAGACACGCCCCATATGATAGCGTGCCACGTACCCAATGAGAAGATGTGATTGTCGGCGCAGAGAAGAATTTGCTGAAAAATCCGATAGCGATTGGGCGCATATTGCAGGTACCATCTCCAGAAGTCTTCGGTGCTCGAGAGCATCAACGCTCTCATTGCAGTCCAGCCTGCTGCTATTCCTCCTGCAACATAGATTCCATAGAATATACCCCACTTGCAGTCCTCCATGACTGACCCATCCTGCTTCCAACGGCTTTGAACCGTGTGTGTGGAGGTACTTCTACAAATCTTTTAACACTTTTCGCAGTGCGCATTGCTCCTGTGCAGAAATAGCATTCTGAACCATGTATTTTATTGTATTATTAATACACCAAGACTTATATCCAGAGATGTTACGAATGACTTGGTGGCCTGTATGAAACAGATTATCGGCATTTTTCAATAGGTGTGTCATCCTATTATTGTATTCACTCGTATGGAGTGTGTTATTGGGCCTCTGAACATATATCATCTCTTCCGTTTTTGGAGGGGAGTTTGTATTGACTAAATCCGCAATAGAAATTAAAAATTTAACAAAGGTATTCATCTCTACAAGACGTAGAGCCATCATTGTACCAGTTGAGAGAAAGAGAGTCGAGGCCCTGAAGTCCGTAGATCTCGATATTCCACGAGGTCGTCTATATGGACTGCTGGGGCCAAACGGTGCAGGCAAGACGACCCTGATCAAGATTCTGGCAACGCTTGTGTTGCCAACCTCGGGAACAGCGAACATCATGGGCTACGATGTCCTCGGGGACTCGTCCTATGTTCGTGCGATAATCGGTGTCTGTCAGGGTAATGAAAGAAGCATATACTGGAAGTTGTCAGCTCGAGAGAACCTGGTCTTCTTCGGGCGACTATACCGTCTCACTCAGAGTGAGGCAAAGGAACGCGCAGACGAGCTGTTAGGACGGATGGATCTTCTAGAGAAGGCCGATGAGAAGGCAGAGAATCTCTCGCATGGCATGCGCATGAAGATCGTCTTCGCCCGCGCATTGATTCACGACCCCCCAATTCTTCTGCTGGATGAACCGACTCAGGGTCTTGACCCGACGTTTGCAACCGACCTGCGACAGTACGTTCGTGACAAGCTCAAGGACAAGACGATTCTGCTGACGACTCACTACATGCATGAAGCTGACATGCTGTGTGATCGAATCGCCCTCATCAACGAGGGTGAGATTAAGAGCCTTGGAACGCCTCACGAGCTAAAGGAGCGTGTACGTGACTATGACAGCCTTCACATAACCCTGAGGGGAGCGCCTCATCTTGAGAAGATCAGAGCCATTGATGATGTGTTGGCGGCAACAGTCCGAGAGCGAAACGGCGTGCACGAACTTGTGGTGACCGCTCATGACGGCTACGACCTCACACGACGACTGCTGAACATGCTCCACGACCAGGGCATTCGTGTGGAACAGTTCGAGGTGAAGGAACCAACACTTGATGACGTGTTCCTGCAGCTCACGGGAAGGAGGATTGAGGACTAGTGACAGTTGTTGAGACCACTGGCGATGAGGGCGACCTATCGGCAGACCATACCGAGTTCAAGGTACGTTCGCTCGACTGGTCCATATCCAAGCTCATTGCGCTCAAGAATCTCCGGATTGCGCTGCGCTATCCCGCAAACATCATCGTCTGGGGTATCATACCGCTCCTATGGATTGCACCCTACCTGTTGATGATGACGGCGATAGGCGGTTCGGCTGGAAACACCTACTTCAGTGAGATCTCGGGGTTTGACGACTTCATCCGCTTTGTGGTCATCGGATGGTTCGTCTACATGTACGTGGACAACTCGATCTGGGGCATCGGGAACACGTTCCGCTGGGAACAGTTCAGCGGCACACTTGAGCCGCTGTTTCTTGCTCCGGTCCCACGAATCAGCATCCTGCTTGGGGGTGCCTTCTCCGACTCGGTGCAGACAACAATCTCCGCCCTTGTCCTACTGGCATTCTCGTGTCTGTTGTTCGGAGTCACATATTCAGTGACGATGATTCTTCCAGTGATTATCGTGCTACTGCTCATGCTGTTCGCCCTCTTCGGATTTGGCTTTATGCTGGCTGGGCTGATCATTGTCTTCAAGGACCCTAGCGTTCTCACTGAGCTGGTTGACGCTGTGGTCTTTACAGTGACACCCGTGAACTATCCGATCGAGGTTCTGCCGAAGTATGCTCAGGTCCTCTCGTACCTTATGCCAGCGACTCTTGCGATAGGCATCATCAGAGAACTGACAATGACCGCAAGCT
This sequence comes from Candidatus Thorarchaeota archaeon, assembly GCA_029855925.1. Classification (GTDB taxonomy): domain Archaea; phylum Asgardarchaeota; class Thorarchaeia; order Thorarchaeales; family Thorarchaeaceae; genus B65-G9. The sequence continues at coordinate 7,040 of JAGSHP010000218.1, forward strand.
TCGAGCCTGGTTCATACCTCCTCGGAGTCTTGGGTCTTCTCAGTCTCCTTGCACTATTCTGGGCAGTCGGATTGGCCGTCTTCAGGTACGCGGAGCACTGGACCAAGGAACGTGGAAGCATGGGAGGCTTCTAGAATGGATAATGATGAGTCTTTCAATGAGAGGCTGATGAGTCGCCGTGGCTGGCGGTCAGAGTTTCGTGCAGCCTGGGCCCTGTCAATCAAGACCTGGCAGATCGAGCTGTCCTACCCTCTGAGCATTCTGTGGTTCATCCTGATGCCATTCCTCTGGTTGATTCCGATGGTCCTCGCAGGTTCGGCTGTGAGTAGCGGGGCGAACTCCGCGTCACTTGCAGATATGACCGGCATCTCCGACTGGATCACATACGTGGCAATCGGTACTGCACTGATGGGTCTGATCATCTCGACGCTATGGGGAACGGGTATGACTCTGCGGCGCGAGCAGAATGTGGGAACCCTTGAGACCCTGTTTACGACCCCTGTGGGAAGAACCACCTTCATCTGGGGTAATGGTCTTCACAATATCCAACATGGCGGTCTTGGAGTGATTCTTCAGCTAGGCGCTTCAATTCTCATCTTTGGTGTCACTATCAACGCCTGGGGGATATTCCCCGCCCTTGCCGTTGTTGCGCTGCTCGTCATTGGCATGCAGGGTGTGGTCTATGCGGTTGCCAGCATTGTCCTGGTTGCGAAGCAAGGCTGGATGCTTGTGGAGTTTTTGGGAAGCACGCTCGTACTGCTTGCTCCTCTGTCGTACCCACTTGCTGTCCTGCCTCCTCTACTCCAAATGGCAGCGGCTGGTTCCCCGCTCAGCTGGGGCGCTGACGCATTTCGCAACTCGCTGGTCTTCGGACTTGCAGCTCCTGGCCTCATTCAGTCCATGCTGATGATGTTGTTGCTTGACGCGGTCTATCTCCTTGTCGGAGGCATCGTGTACAAGACGACTCATAGGTGGGTCCGCAGCCGAGGTGCACTAGCACAGTTCTAGGTTGGTTGAGTCTCTCAACCAACTTAATTTTATTTTCATTCGACATTTGCTCCTTACAGGCGAGCTCGATAGGACCGGTTGTTGTTTTACTCCTTCGTTGCTCTAATCGAGAACATCAGAGGAATCTGCGTTTCGGAGTGCTCGTAGTACCAGTAGCCATCGTCGTGTTTCTTCAGGAACGGAAATTGCTGGAATGTGGTCATCGGAAACTCGTGAAGAAAGTGAATTCTCAGTCCCGCCCTTGCGATTGAGGTGACAATGTCGCCGATGCCATGGGCCCACTCATAGTCGGATATTGGCTCTATCTTGTCTCCCGTGTACGATCCGTCAACTTCGAAAGAGAGTGGTTCATTGCTGTGAAAGTAACTGTATCTTAGGTGAAAATCATCCTCAGCATCCGAATCAAAGATCCACGCCAATGGATGGTAGTCAATGATATAGAATAGTCCCCCTGGTTTCAGGAATCGGGCAATCACCTCAGCCCATCGGTTCAAATCGTTCAGCCAGCAGAGAACACCGTATGAAGTGAATACAATGTCAAACACCTCATCAAGCACGTCTGGAAGATCGTAGATGTTTGACTGGATGAATGTTGCCTCGAGCCTGGACTTCTCTGTCAGTTCTCTTGCCAGTCTAATGGACTCCTCGGAGAAATCCACCCCTGTGACAACTGCCCCCTCTCGTGCCCACGACAGAGTGTCCAGACCGAAGTGGCATTGTAGATGTAGCAACGTCCTCCCTCTGACATCGCCGACCTCTCCCAGTTCAATCGAGTCCAAGGTCGTGCAGCCCGCAAGAAATTCTCTTGTTC
>JAGSHP010000273.1 GCA_029855925.1 Candidatus Thorarchaeota archaeon
CGTCCACAATTCCGAGACCGTGCAGTCTGATATCTGTCAATGTGTACTCATCGTTCTCAGAATCGTACTCAGAGTTATACCAGTAGATTGGAACATACCATGCCCATCGGAAATATGTGGAATTGATCTGAATCGGATAGATGAGTGGCATCGCACCGTAGTATGCTCCACTGGTGGGATTCGGAAACGTCTTCAGTACAACATTGACTGCAGCCTCTCCGCTCATCAATGACATGTTCCTCATGTCGTGATAATAGATCCTGTCCTTTGTTGCCTGCATGAACCCGCTCAGAGTAAGAGACGTGGAGTCTGTAGGATGCACAGCGACAAGAGCCTCAACATGATTGTTGTCTGGGTTGATGATGTAACGAGTGTCCTCTGTGATGGCAATCCTGTCACGTGAGGGCTCCACAATCCATAGAAATCCTCCAGCGAAGAGATCAAATCCGTTTCCACGCCGATAGCCACCCCAGCGAGAGATCTGGCGTTCGAGCCATTCTTCACTGTAGGCCTGAGTGATCCAGTCCGGGGTCTCCTCAAGAGTTGGATATTCTACAATCGTTCCATTGCTGTAGTAGACCTTTGGGCCAAGTGGTCGCTCCACAAAGTCACCGCCCAGATTTGTCCGGGTCTGAATGTAGACAAGTATGCCATCAGGATCCCAGGTCGGGTATGCATATTCATAGACATTATCCATGTCTTCAAGATAGTTCCCAAACTGGATGTTCTTGTCCCACCATAGGCCCTCACCCACAGGCATGTCTCCAACATCAGTAATGACTTCGACTTGGTTCGGGTCGTTTGCATCAACGACTATGAGCCCCTGCAGACGGTTCTCTGACAGTGTGTTGGTAGATACCACTACACATACCCAAACTAGTCGGTCATTCCGCGTAGTTATGTGAGCCGCGGCAATCTCCACGTTTGACCCGATGCTGTTCATTATTCGTCTGGCCTGAAACTTGGCGAGTTGACTGGTCACCAGCCTTACCTTGCCATCGTCAATGGTAGAATTGAACAACGGACCACTAGCAGGTGTAATTAAGCCATCTACGTATTCAGCATTTGAAACATCAGATGTCCATGTGACTATGCCGCTGAATATTGGGATCGTGATCATCAGGACAATGCCCAAGCATACTGCTGGCATGTTGTCGCGCATATGGTCTATTTTTCCTGCGCGTGCCGAAGAAAAGACGTTGAACACAAGAAACACCGAGTAGCTCATCACCAATGTTATCAATGCCCATGGTAGCGCCATCTGAAGCATCACACAAATGAACACCCAAGCTCCAGTGCCCCACACAAGTCTAATGGGAAGATAATGAAAGATCTGAGGAGGTCTGAACATCTCAGTTCGCGGCGGTAGCGGAATGAGATGCACAATCAATGAGAGTATCAGAAAAGAAATCACATTCATGTTGCATCACGTTACTGTCAACATATCAGTTTCTCAGTCGAACAGACTCTTTTAGTATTTTCTCAAGTGTAGCTGTGACGCACCCCACTCCCTGAGTCTGACCTGCCGTCTCCGTACAGACTCACCATCAAGTACTGTCTATGACTGTCATGATGAGTGTCGCCGCGACTTGAATCTGGCCACAGCACCCCCCGCCTTCAAGATCTCCAACATGATCTCTGGAATCGGACTGGTCTGCAGTCTCACCCTTCGTTCGATGACCGTTATCTCTCCTGACTCAAGGTCGATTGAGAGTGTCTCCCCGTCGTAGATGTTCTTGGTTGCATCCTTCAGAACAAGTGCTGGTAGACCGATGTTGAATGCATTCCTATAGAAGATTCTTGCGAACGACTCTCCGATGACACAGGCAATTCCAAGTTGCTTTAGAACTTGAGGCGCTTCTTCCCGTGACGACCCGCCACCGAAATTGCGACCAGCCACGACTACGTCCCCGGGTCTGACCTCAGATGCAAACTCAGGTCTTGGAATTTCTAGAGCATGCTTGGCCATCTCAGAGTAGTCCAGAAGCCTGAGATACTTGCCCGAGATGATCTGGTCGGTGTCCACATTATCACCAAGAAGCCACGCGCGTCCCTTGATTTTGGTGAGTGTCACTTACTACACACTCCTTGGATCTGTGATCTCTCCAGTCAGAGAACTGGCAGCCACAGTTGCTGGTGATGCCAAGTAGACCTTTGACTCTCTGTGACCCATGCGTCCTGGAAAGTTGCGATTGGTTGATGAGATACAGACCTCGCCCTCTCCAAGAACCCCCAGATGTCCTCCAACACATGCACCACAGGTGGCATTCGTCACTATTGCGCCTGCGCTCATCAGGGTGCCAACTATCCCCTCCTCCAGTGCGGCCATGTAGACCTGCCTGCTCGCAGGAGTGACTATCATCCTTGTGCTATTGTGTATTCGCTTTCCTTTCAGAATCTTGGCTGCAATTCGAAGGTCCTCCAATCGTCCGTTGGTGCATGAGCCGAGATATGCCTGGTCAATGGTCACTCCGGAGACCTCGGTGACTGGGCGCCCATTGGCAGGACTGTCCGGGACCGCAACAAATGGCTCAAGTTTCTCCCGCGCCAGGTCATAGGTGAGAGTGTCGCGATACTCCGCATC
>JAGSHP010000174.1 GCA_029855925.1 Candidatus Thorarchaeota archaeon
ACGGTATCCACAGGGAGAACTTGCACTCTATAGGGTGACGTTTGCTGTCGAGGCACCCGCCTTCATGGCAATCATTGGGCCTAATGGCTCGGGGAAGAGCACACTACTCAAGACAGCTCTGGGTCTCTTGAGACCTACAACTGGGAGCATACGTCTACTTGGTTATGATGCAACAAGGGATGCTGACAAGATTCGTAGACTTGTTCGCTATGTGCCGCAGCGGGACCGGATAGAGCTCAACGTTCCCATAAAGGTCAAGGACATTGCATTGATGGGTAGGCTCCTCAAAAAGCGTGTTCCACGAATGGCGTCAAAGAAGGACAAGAGGATTGCCCGTGAGGCGCTTGAACAAGTGGCCATGGACGAGTTCTGGAATCATCCATTCAATGAACTGTCCGGCGGGCAGCGCCAGCGTGTACTGGTTGCTCGAGCCCTGGCCGGCGAAGGCCCCGTACTGATGTTGGATGAGCCTTTTGCAGGCACCGACTCTGAGAGTCAACGCCTCATTGTTGAGGCTCTACGCGATTATCACTTGCACAATAACGTCAGCATCATCATGGTCACCCATGACCTGAATCCCATTCACACCATTGTTAATGACGTTCTGCTCTTGAAGCGGACCGTGGTGGGCCTTGGAAAGCCCTGTCAGATGATGGAGCCCGATCTATTGGAACAGCTCTATGGACCGGGTGCAAAGATCGTCGAGTATGGTGGCCACAAGTATTGTATGACACGCGATACAGGAGTTGATCGACATGATTGAAGAACTGCTTCAACTGCTCTCCTCTGGTCTTGTGATTCGCGCCCTGATTGGCGTGATTCTCATTGCCCTAGTAGCCTCTACAAGTGGGACCTTTCTGGTCTTCAGGGGTCTGTCCTTCATGACATCCGGAGTGGCACATGCTGCTCTGGGCGGGGCTGCGCTGGGACTCTTTCTGCAGTACTCTGGGATTGCACCATGGTTTGACCCAATACTTGGAGCTCTGTTGTTCAGCGTCTTTGTTGCTGTGGTGACGGGATATGCAGGAGAGTCAGGGATATCGGAAAAGATGGAGGTAGCGATTGGCGTGTCATTTGCCCTATCAATGAGCATTGCAGTCTTTCTGATGTACTACATCCCGCCAACACAGGTCCCACAGATCTGGGGTTATCTCATCGGTGACATACTGCTTCTTGACAATCTTGACATCATTCTCTTGGCTGGGACTGCGGTCTTTCTCATCCTCATCACGCTCCTCTTCCACAAGGAGTTTGTCTATGTGAGCGTCGACATGGAAGGGTCCCTTGCCCATGGTCTCAATGCCCGGGCGTACCATTATCTCATGCTGATTGCCTCCGCGCTTGCCATTGCATTTGCCACAAAGGCAGTTGGGGCAATCCTGGTGTATGCTATTCTTGTGGCGCCTGCTGCAGCCTCGAATGAGCTTGCGCGCTCTGTTAGGGGTGTCATGGTTTCTGTGTTTGTGATTGCTCTACTGTCCGAGCTTGCCGGGCTTGGTGCCTCATTCTCGGTTCATGCATCACCCAGTGCTGTGGCTGGAATCTTGGCTGCTCTGTCCTACGTTGTGGCAATGCAGGTCAAGAAGATGCGAGAGCGGGTGGATGGCGAGGCGATTGAGAAGTTGATCGCAGCAGAGGCATCCGAGGAAGACATTGAGTCGTTTGACATAGACTCGGCGCACTCACACTGATGATTCATTTGTTTACTCGTCGGTATCTTTAAGTAAGGCACGTAAGTCAGTCGCCCAGAGGTTGGTGAGAACCTAATGAGTCACGATATGCCAGACAAAAGCGAACTGGTACGGTCAAATGTAGTCACGTTGTTCCTGACTGCATTGTTCATAGTTGTAGCGATCCTCTTTTGGATCTGGTCCACTCCGGACGTAGTTGATACGAGTCCGGTTGGCGCGCTCAACAACTTCAACCCCTTTCTCACATTTGTGATTGAGATTCTGGTCATGACAGGGGTCTTCATCTTTGCCACCGTCACTGTGATTAATCTCAGGCTTCAGTTGACCAGCGTACGAGCTGGTTGGGTCGAAGTCATCATTATGGTTATTCTAATTCCAATAATCACCTATTTCACGTTCGGAGTAAATGCGGCAGGGGCTACTCTCATCCTCTCTCTGGGATTTGTGGCCTACCTCTATCTGCTACAGGAATAGTGCCTCCGCAAGAGACATGTCGGTGTATCGATAACCTTATTTGCTCCGTCCAGAGTTGAACGTTTGAAGTACTAGGGAAAAGAACTCTAGACTATAACTACTACATTCGTCCTCATCAGCCGACCTGAATTGTCAGATTGTTCCCCAGTTCGAGGTTCTGACTTCCGGTAGGTGTTATGAAGACTATTTGGAGGATTCACTGTGTTTGGGATAAGTGGTGCGGGCTACGATATGAGTACAAGCATCTTCAGCCCTGATGGTCGGATATTTGCCGCTGAATATGCAAAGAAAGCTGTGGAACAGGGTGCGACCTCAATTGGGGTTCGTGCTAAGGACGGAGTGGTTCTGTTGGCTGAGAAGAAGCTATTGCCTCTTCAGGAGCCCGACAGCGTTGAAAAGATCTCGCAGATTGACACTCATGTTGGAGTTGCAACCTCTGGGCTTATGGCAGACGCCAGAAAGTTGATCACAGACGCACGAATAAAGGCTCAGTCATACTGGCTCACCTACGAAGAACCAATTCCTGCAGAGGCCCTTGCAGACTATATCTGCGATATCAAGGCCGAATTCACACAACGAGGCGGAGCTCGTCCCTATGGTGTGGCCATGATCTTTGGTTCAGTCGACTTCGACGGAACACCGCGTATCTATGTGACAGACCCTGTGGGGACATCATACGGTTTCCTCGCCACGGTGATTGGTCGTGGAGCAGCACGCGCAGGTGAGTACCTCGAGAAACATTACAAAGCAAACATTTCGCTCGACAAGGCAATTGCAATGGCGATTGAGGCATTACGTGGTGCAGGTGGAGAAGATCTCTCTCCCGAATCACTCGAGATTGCTCGTATCCCTGTCAAGACAAGGACCTTTGAGCGTCTATCGCGTGTGGAGATCGAGAGTTTTCTGTCAACAGGAAAACCTCCAGCCACTAACAAGGAATAGGAGATTGACAAACGATGATGGGATCAGGCCGAAAGACCGGTGACAAGTGGTTAGACCTTGATGCAGTTGTTGTGGGATTGAAAAAGGGTCATCTTCGATTCGAAGTATTCGTAGACCCTGACCTTGCATTTCGATTCAGACGTGGCGAAGACATTCCGATCGAGTCCATTCTGAAGAGCTATGATCTGTATGAAGACGCGCGCCGAGGTGAACGCGCCTCAGAGGAACTTGCTGAGGACGCCTTTGGCACGGACGATGTCTTTGAGATTGCGAAAGAGATTATCAGACGTGGAGAGTTCAAGCTCACCACTGAACAACGGAATCAGATGGTCAAGGAGAAGACAGAGGCCATTATTCAGAACATCTCAAAACGTGCAATGAACCCCCAGACTGGGCATCCGCATCCCCCTGACCGAATTCGTCAGGCAATGGAAGAGGCAAAGGTACGTGTTGATCCGTTCCTGAGTGTCGAAGAACAGATCCCGACTGTGGTGAAAGCACTCCGTGTTATCATACCCATCTCCTTCGAGAGCGTCAAACTTCGGATAACCATCCCTGCAAGTTTCTCAGGCAAGGGCTACAATCTTGTGGCACAGACTGGTGTCATCAAGACTGAGAGCTGGAATCCTGATGGGTCCTGGACCGGACTGGTCGAAGTTCCTGCATCGAAACGCCAAGAGCTCTATGACGAACTCAATCATCTGAGTAAGGGTCAGGTACAGATTGAGGTTGAGAGATGAGTGTAGTATTAAGATCATAATTCAAATGAATATGAGGGAAAAAATTGACTGGAATCTATTTTCAGAAACGAGAATTGGTTGTTCCGGGGCAGTTGCTTGCCGAAGGCCGATACAGACCTTCAATTGGGACGTATAGCAGAGGAGACCGTATATACTCCTCTCTTGTGGGCCTTGCAGAGCTGCGCGGAAACACCGTCAAAGTGGTGCCTCTCGAGGGAGTATACATCCCCCGTGAAGGTGATCTTGTCATCGGAACCATTCAGATGGTATCCGGTAATAATTGGAAGGTCGATATTGGCGGCCCCTATCAGGCATCACTCCATGCAAATAATGCTCTAAGGCGGCCGTACGATGATGACATCTCACGTTACATGGATATTGGTGATGTCATCGCAGCAGAAGTCATTGCATTTGATAGGAATGCAGGACCTTTCCTCACAATGAAAGGAAGAGGCCTGCGAAAACTTACTGATGGAATGATTCTTGAGGTGAGTCCTGCCAAAGTTCCGCGTATTATCGGGCGAAGGGGATCGATGATCGGCATGATCAAGAATCGACTTCGCATCCAGACAGTAGTCGGGCAGAATGGTCGTATTTGGATACGCGCTCCTGATACTCCAACATTGCGACTTGCAATTAAGGCGTTCAAGATGATTGAGGATCAGGCTCATACTTCCAAGTTGACTGACCGCGTGAGTGCGATGTTGGACGAGGAGCTTGCAAAGATGAAGGGTGAAGCGCCTACAGCAGAGACTGCCGCAGAAGACACTCCCCCCGCAGAACCAAGTGCGGAGGAGCCTGTTTCTACTGAGTCTCCCCCTGCAGAACCGGCACCTGAAGAACATACTGAAACTGAAGAAATTGAGAGTGTAGAAGATAAGACTGAGAAAACGGAGGA
>JAGSHP010000470.1 GCA_029855925.1 Candidatus Thorarchaeota archaeon
GATAAGGACAATCTCACTAGGTTTGTGCTTCCGGTGATAGTCATTGTAATCGCACTTCTTGGTGTGGTGATCCTCGCGGGACTGGCGTCAAGTAATCCTGACGGTTTCGAATGGGCGCTATTCGTCTTCGCCGGAGCACCAGAACCCGAGGGTGGCTTTGAGGGAATTTGGTCTTTTCTTGGCGATGGACCAATCATAGAGGCTTTAACGGGAGCAATTGGGGTCATTATTGTCTTGATAATCGGTCTTCTTTGCTTCAAGGGCCTCGCTCGACGTAACGCGTGAAGCCCCCAGCAATACAGAACAGATTGAACAGTGAATCATAACGGAGCTTGGACAGATGAGCAAGTTTCTCCTACCGTTTGCAGAAGGACACAAGAAGATGACCATCTTCTCTCCAGCTGCCATGCTCGTCGCGGCAGTTGCAACGGGGATTATTATCACTGTCCAAAGCTCCCCCTCTGTTGTTGCGACATTGATCCTGTGCATCTTCATCGGTGGCTCTCTAGCAAAGACACGGTGGCGAGATGTACTCTCCCTTGCGCTTCGCTTTGAGGTAGTCATAATGGTCTGGGTTCTCTTGGAGCCCTTTCTCTATGGCTCCACTGTGATTGCGGTCCTATGGACCCCTATAGGTTATTTTAATATTTATACCGAGGGAGTTCGGCTCGGAATCTTGCTGGGGCTCAGGATGATTGCACTATTGCTTCTATTTCTGGTAACGCTGTCCCATATGACTCTGTCCGATTTCATCAAGGCTCTACGGACACTTCATGTTCCCTCTGTACTAATTGGCTCACTGATGGTGATGCTTCGTTACATCCCCCTCTTCATCGAGGAACGATCCCAGATGCACGAGGCCCAGCTCCTTCGTGGTTTCCAGGAAGGCTCACGCTGGGAGAGAATAACGTCGCTCGGTTACCTTGTCGGTTCGACTATCGATAGAGCACTGGACCGGAGCATGTCAGTCTACGAGGCAATGGTTCTTCGCGGTTTTAGCACTGCCAATGACAATTACCCCACCGATCTTCGTCGTGGTGATGCCGTTCTTCTGGCAATGGTTCCCATCATCGTCCTCTCAATTCAGTTCGTCTTACCCGCACTCTTGGATGTGGTGTTCTCATGGATTCCGCTATAGTTATGGACAACGTATGTTTCAAATACCCAACGTTTGAGATTCGGAATGTCTCCCTCACACTAGGTGTGGGTGAACAGAAGGTGCTTGTAGGTCTCAACGGCTCCGGCAAGACCACACTCTTCCGACTCATCTTGGGACTGCTGAGATCCACTTCAGGGACCATTGAGGTTCTTGGAATGCCAGTTGTTCGTGAGAATCTCTGGCGAATTAGGCAGAATGTGGGGTTCCTCTTTCAAAATCCATCTGACCAGCTCTTTGCGCCAACCGTGTGGGAGGACGTGATCTTTGGACCCAGGAATCTGGGGCTGAGCGAAGACGAGGTCCGTCAACGAGTGGAGTGGGCACTTGACATTGTGGAGATGAGCGACTTTGTTGATCACCCTGTGAACAAGCTCAGTCACGGGCAGGCAAAACGCGTGGCGCTTGCTGGAATCATCGCCATGAAACCAAAGGTGTTGCTTCTGGATGAACCATTCACAGGTCTTGATTTTCCAATGGTTGAGTCGATGGTTGACATCATAGACCAGCTTCGCGCCCAAGGCACAAGTGTCATGTTCACCACGCATAATCGCGTCTTCATAGAAAACTGGGCTGACTCTCTTGCAATAATGGACAATGGTCAACTTGCCTATGACGGTCCTGTGGATGAGGCATTCAGCCAGTCCGAGCTGGTCTCTCTCATGGGGGATTGGTCCTGTCTGGAGAAGAAGATGAACGGTGCCGACTGCGTGACGCGTGTCGTCCGTTATGGTTAAAAGGGACTCTTGAGGAAGCAGTAGACGCGCGGAGGTTGCCAAGCCAGGTCAAAGGCGCGAGGTTCAGATCCTCGTCTCGTAGGAGTTCGCGAGTTCAAATCTCGCCCTCCGCACCACTCCTTCTATAGTTGAGTCAGACTCTTAGACTCGCAGCCATTTGGTCCAGGCATGAGGAATACAGACTCTACCTTTTCCACACCCTCCAAGCTCTCGATATGATTTGTCATGAACCGAGACAACTCGGTCATGTTCTTGACGCGTACAATGCAAGCAAAATTAGATGGTCCCGCAGTCCAATAGATCTCCGAGACCTCTTCAAATGTACAGAGTGTCTGGTAGAGTGCCTCAGCAGAACCCGGTTTTGACCGTATCATTACAAGAACCTGTATCTCATAGCCACGTCTTCTATAGTCCACGTCTATGGTGAAGCGCTTGATGACTCCAATCTCATGTAGCCTGTTTATCCTATTACGGACCGAGCTGGCTCCTAGCTTGACTTGGCTCCCAATCCTTCTCAGTGAGGTCCGTGCATTCTCTCGTAGGATCTTGATGATTGCAAGATCACGTGCATCTATTTTTTCCTCAGCCAATTAACATCCACACTCATAGTCCCGATAGCACTATCTATGAAGTTTCACAGCCCACAAATTAGAGTTGTGGGCATGTCCTTGGCATGGCGCGAAATGTAAGTGTCACTTGACTCGAGTAATTACCTTGCGTCCCATCAGGTCCCAGACTTCCACTTCTGCATTGAGTGCGCACTTTGCAGCAATCTCCTCATCTGCAGGCTTTGGGACCTCGTAGGTCTCGTACGTTTCCGCATCCATCAGCTGGTAAGTCTCGCCCATATCGGCAATGATAGTTGCGCTCCTCTTATCAATGACCGGAACATCAA
>JAGSHP010000472.1 GCA_029855925.1 Candidatus Thorarchaeota archaeon
CCTGTAGAGATTCTATGTCCGACATTAGTGAGGTGCCGAGCATTCGACCGACCTCTCCCTTTCTCCCATCGAGGTATTCTCTCTCTTTCACAAGCTTCTCGCGCAGGTTCACAAGTTCTGACAGAGGTAGATGGGAGATCTCTCCTGCGGAAACTGTGGTCGCCACCTCACCTCGGTCGATAGTGATGTGACGCTCGTATGTCTCCACCATTCCCTTATTCTCGTCTAGGAGAGTCTTTACCTCACGCAGGATCTCTTGATGCAAGCTTGCATACTTTTTGGTAAATATCTCTGCGAATTCGTAGAGACTCGCAGCGTCACCAAAGTCACCCGCACCAATTGAAGGGAAGGTTAATGAAACCAGTGCCTTAACCTCGGCAGGTTTTATCTCCTGAAGCACGGGGACGAGATTGGTCATCTCTCTCTGTTCTCGACGGAATAGATCTGCGAAGTCGCGTACTATCCGCATGTAGTCATCCTCGAGCTCCTTGTCTGCCTTTTCCAAATTGGCCTGAAGCTTTCTCTTCTTCATAAATCCTGCTTCACTCAGCTTGTTCTCGACCCGAGTGAGTTTAGCAAATACATCATAGAGTTGGCGTAGCTGTCGATCGGTCTGCTCTTCGAGTTGTGAGTTGATGGTGATCAACATTCCTTTCATCTCGGAGAGCTTGTCTAGCTCCCTTCGCCATTTGTGCGAGTCCATTTTCTTTCCTCCAAATAGTGCGGCAATTTCATTTTCTGTTCTCTGTTTCTTAAGTGTATTATGGATACATACTGCCTGCTAAATGAGATATGAACTGCTGAAATATAAATCAGTACCTAGCGAGGCACGAAACTTGTCGTAAAATACGCTGACTTGCCGATTTTTTTGAGACCAGAAAACGCCTTAAATCCATGTAGTTTCATCTCTGTAACCAATATAGGATGCTAGGGAAGAAAATATGGCCGATGCTTCGGGAGGACAAAGCGAGTCGATGCCTGTAAGTCATGAAACAGTCGTAGTGCTCGATGTTGATGCCGTTGACGTGACTCATGATGGCGAGTTCCTCTTTGCAGCCTGCAGAGACAACTCGGTTCGAGTATGGTCCAAGCATAACTGGCAACTGGTCGCCACTCTGGGCGAGACGAGCACGCCTCCCATTCGTGTTCATGTCGACAAGGAGCACATCTATGCCACATGTGAAAAGAGAGTCTATGTCTGGAATCGGAACTCGTGGGGTATGGTTGGATGGTTCGAGCTCTCTTACGATGCCATAACCTCTGTCCTGTATGATAGCAGCTTTCTTGTCGGAGCCAAGGACGGGCGTCTGATCTCAATCGACAAGAACAGTCACGAGACCTCAAGCTGGCAGCTGTACAAGTCGGACGTGACTGCTCTGTGGACAGATAATAATATAATATGCACGGCTGCTCGAAAGGATGAGTGTAGAGTCTGGACACGACAGCAAGGAAAGGCACCAGTTGAGATCGCAAAGCTTGAGAAGAAGGGACGCTGTTCCTCGATAGTAGGGACTCAGGAGTTCATCATTCTAGGTCTGTCAGATGGGACCATCCAGTTCTGGGACCGCATTGAGTGGAATCTCGTCAAGACCACTGATGCGATAAACTCCTATGCAGTGATATCCATGTGGTCCAATAATCACTATCTCATCATTGGTCTTGCTCAGAACTGGGTCTCGCTGTACGATTTGAATGGCGGTTCGGAGATCTGCCGGATCAACATTGAAGGCAAGAAGATCGAGTGTGTTGACGGAGACCATGATCGTATCTATACTGCAACCAACGAAGGCATCTACGTCAACCGACTGATGCTCGGAGTCTCAAGCGTTGACCTAGACACCGATGTAGGCATTGAGTTCGGTCGCAGTCTGCTGAAGACATCTCCCTATGATGTACTGGAAGGGGTACTGACGAAGAAACGCGAAGGCGATGAGCTTCTCCAGTCCGGTCAGTATCACGATGCAGTTGCAGCCTATGAGAGCGCGTTGCAGATGCTAATCGACAATACACATGCATTGCTCGAAGTTCCCAAGGAACGAGCGGACATTACCAACGAGTTGAACAGGCGACTCGGTCGAGCATTGCTCCACTCAAAGATACTCGAGTTGAATGACCTCAGCAAGCGGATTGAGCAGGTCTCTGATGAGTTTGACATGCGGGGGAGAACGGAGGTTGACGAGTCGGACCTAAAGGAACTCTGGGCCGAGACAAAGCGTGCCATCAAGGAGGCGCGCGTGCTCGCTGAGGCTCAGGCAGGCGACATGCTGAGTTATCAATTGACATTCATCGCAGACACACTTGAGGATGACCTGAAGGCGGCTGAAGAGAAGGCAAATCGGTTCAAAGAGAAGGTCAATCAGGCGAAGGCCTTGGTCTCGAACATCACGACGGAATGGCGCTGGATGGAACGACGCCGAACCACGCTGGAACAGCGAAGGTCGTTTCTCGAGTCCGCAATCAATCGGCTAAAGTTGACACTGGATGAAACAGCCTCCGATGATCAGGAAGTCATCAAG
>JAGSHP010000367.1 GCA_029855925.1 Candidatus Thorarchaeota archaeon
GCTTTCGTGCTCAGAGTTGTGAAGAGCTGGTCAGCAATCTCCACCGTCGACCCTGTGAGAACACGATGCAGTGTGCTCTTTCCCGCGTTTGTGTAGCCCGCGAGTGCGACCTCTAGAAACCCCTCAGCTGAACGACGCTTTCGCTTGAGTTCCTGCGACTGTGAGATCTTTTCCAGCTTGGAACGGATGTTTGCAATCCGACGCCGGATCTCCATTACACGCAGATTGAGAAGATCTTCGCCCGCACCGATCTGTTCTCCAACAGGACGCGCGCCAGTATGTTCCTGTTGAAGTCGCATTCTCAGCTGGTGCCTGATGAACGGGAGCTCGTATTGCAGACGTGCCTCCTCTATCTGTAGCTTTGCCTGGAGCGTTCGTGCATGCCTATCAAATATCTCGAGTATCACCTGTGTGCGGTCACGTACCTCAACATCCCAGGCCTCCATGAGGCGGTACATCTGACTGGACTTGAGAACTGGAGAGAAGAGTACAACATCAGGCTCATTGACCTCTATCCAAGTCTTGATCTCGTCGACCTTACCCGAGGATATTGCATACCTTGTTGATGGATAGCCCTTGATGTCAATTGTGTCCAGTACTACATAGCCGGCACTCTCTGCGATTGCCTTGAACTCGTCCAGTAGATCAGGTTCGCGTGGACGACGAAGTTGCACGAGAAGAGCCGTTTGAGAAGTCATTAATTGCATCAATACACATACTATCTTAAGGAGTTCGATATGTGAAGTCAACAGACTGAGCGCCATATCTAATGAATCGTCTCAAAGAGGATGGACTGATGAATAGTTTCGAGATTCGAGCCAAAGATGGACTCGCTCGCATTGGTAAGTTCAGAACAAAGCATGGAACTGTCACAACACCACTACTCATGCCTGTCGTTCATCCTGGCAAATCCGAGATAAGACCAAGAGAACTTGTCGATGACTTCAAGTTCCAGATGGTCATAACGAACTCATACATTATAAGTCAACGAGAAAAGTTTCGAAGTGTTGCTGAGAGTGACGGCGTACACGCCCTGCTTGATTTTGATGGACCGATCATGACAGACTCAGGGACCTTCCAGATGTATTTTCACGACCTCCCGGATCACGAGATCGACCCGCTTCAGATAGTTCGCTTTCAGAGAAACATCGGTACGGACATCGGAACAATACTTGACGCATTTTCAGCTCCTGATGCCGGG
Source organism: Candidatus Thorarchaeota archaeon (assembly GCA_029855925.1). Classification (GTDB taxonomy): domain Archaea; phylum Asgardarchaeota; class Thorarchaeia; order Thorarchaeales; family Thorarchaeaceae; genus B65-G9. Next base: position 1,202 of record JAGSHP010000367.1, read on the forward strand.
AGGGAACAAGTCGAGAAGGACGTGGAGGTCTCACTGGAACGGGCAAAGATATCCGTGCCGGAGAAGGGAGAGATGTATCTGGCTGGGACTGTACAGGGGGGTATATATCCAGACCTGAGAGAACACTCGGCAAAAGTACTTGCCAATCTCGATTTTGACGTTCACCCCATTGGTGGGATTGTCCCGCTCATGGAACAGTATCGCTATGCAGATGCTGTGAGGGCAGCACTAGCAGCAAAGAAGCATCTTCCACCGGACAGACCAGTTCATCTCTTCGGCTGCGGCCATCCCATGTTTCTTGCTCTTGCTACTGCACTCGGTTCCGACTTCTTTGATTCGGCATCGTATGCCAAATTCGCTGAGGATGACAGAATGCTGTTGACGACTGGAACTGTCCACCTGCATCAGCTCAGGGAACTGCCCTGTGATTGCCCTGTGTGCAGCGCCACAACAGCGGACGACCTCAAGCAGATGAAGAAGCCTGAGAGAAGACTGTCAATCATGAAGCACAACCTCTATGTCACGTCCGCGGAGATGCGGAGAGTGCGTCAAGCAATTCTCGATGGCAAGCTCTTAGACCTCGCCGCGGAGAGAGCAAGGGCCCATCCGAGCCTGTATGAAGCACTCCACATCTTGCTTGAAAATGTGGAGCAGATCGAAAGGGCGCACCCCGTCGGCACTACACCATCAATCTTCTACACCGGACCGGAGACCGTGTTGACAGTTCCGTTCTACCGGTTCCACTCTCGTCTAATCAGGTCGTATCCATTTAGAAAGTCACGGCAACTCGTACTTGTCCCACACATTGCTGACCGACCATTCGCGGAGACCACACCCACGATAATAGAGGCGATTCGAGAGACCTCACCAGACACCACACTGCTGGCCTTCGTGACCCCGTTTGGAATTGTGCCATGGGAACTTGAGCACATCCATCCTGTGCAGCAGAGCATCTTTCCGCAGCATATCGACACAGACACCCTGTCCATAGCAGAGGCGCGGGTCAAGGAGTTCATCCAGAAAGTAGACGTGCCTGAGATTCTCTGGTTCGATCGCTCGACGCCGACAAATGCTCTAGCCTCAGCGATTGAGGGGGAGATCTCGACCCACCACTTTGGCAGTGCCTCGGACGTCATTGAGCAATTGGCAAGGCAGAGAAGGCAGGACGAGCAATGGACACTTAGTAAGCTGCGTGCCGTACTGTCATACCAATGGGGCCTCGATGTGTCCAAGTTACCGAGTGACGTAGAGATTGAGATCTCCAAGGGAACTGGCAAGATTCGCTATGTCCGACTTGAGGACGATTTACTGTTCACAATGGTACCAATGACGGGGCTTCTGGCACCAACCCTATCCGGCGGAGCATTGCTCATGAAGATGGGTTTGCCTACCAGATACGTCATCAAGATGCACGAAGATGCTGTTGAATTTGTTCGCAAGGGGAAGTCGGCACTCGCCAAGTTCGTGATAGATGCCGACGAGGAACTTCGTGCGGGTGAGGAAGTCATTGTTCAGGACCCAGAGGGGAATCTAATAGCTGTTGGGAGAGCGGTCTTATCCGGCACGGAAATGCTGACGTTCCAACGAGGAGTCGCGGTGAACATCAGACATTCGATGAAGCAGTAGATGGTGCTGGTGCTGTGAACAAGGGGTGACCAGGAACCTTACGAAGTGCCTCGACACCGCCGAGCGGGAGAACCATGACATCAGGGCGTCGTGCATATAGAGTGATCTTGTCACCAGCCTTCACAGGAGCGTCTGGTCTCAGAAGGGCCTGGGCATGGATTCCACCAACCTCAAAGTAGACCTCTGTGGCATTTCCCACATAGATAGTTCGTGTGACCGTACCAGAGATCTCATTGTCACGAGGGTCAGTTCTCTCAAGATAGAGTGACTCTGGCCGCATGGCACACTTCACAGACTCGCCAACCTCAAATGGATAACCATCAATTGTGGACTTGCCAGCAATGATCTGATTGCTTGGAATCTGCACTTGAATGTATTCGCCAATTGACTTGATCTTCCCATCAATGAATGTACAGCGACCGATGAAGTCAGCGACAAAGACTGTCTGAGGATTGTGATAGATCTCACGGGGAGTCCCGAACTGCTGTACGTATCCATGGTCCATCACGGCAACCTTGTCGGATATGCTGAGGGCCTCCTGCTGGTCATGGGTCACATAGACCGTAGTGATTGATAGCTCCTTCTGAATACGAATGATCTCTTCACGCATTTCTACACGTAGTTTTGCATCAAGGTTTGAGAGCGGCTCGTCAAGCAACAAGACGTCAGGTTCGATGACAAGCGCACGAGCTAGCGCCACCCGCTGTTGCTGCCCGCCTGACAACTGGTGTATGTGGCGTTCTCCGAGTCCAGACAGACGCACAAGCTCCAATGCCTCATTGACCCGGCGTTCAATAGCGGCCTTCGTGTACTTCATTCCATTGACGCGCTTGAGCTTGAGACCATAAGCCACGTTGTCAAACACAGACATGTGGGGCCAGAGTGCGTAGTTCTGGAAGCACATTCCCGTGTTTCTCTTGTGCGGAGGGAGATCCGTCACATCACGGTCATCGAAGTAGATTCGACCGGAGTCGGGTGTATAGAACCCGGCAATCAGTCGCAGGAGCGTCGTCTTTCCACAACCAGATGGACCAAGGAGAGTTGATAGCTCTCCCTCATGAAGAGTCATGTTCACCTGATCAGTAGCAACAACATCTCCGAAGGTCTTCCGAAGGTTCTCAAGTCTTATCTCTACCATCTTGTCACCTCATATGCCTGTAATGGCTGATGATCTCGAACCAAGTATCTTGTTCGTAATTGTAATGACGAGCATTTGGAGGGCCATCATCAGTACGCCCAGACAGGCAGCATTGAAGTACCCGCCATATTGCCCCGTGGCGTTCAGCACCTCATTTGTCCAGAACGTCATAGGTGCCTGTTCTCGACCCACGCTTCCAAGAATCAGACTGGTGCTGACTTCGCTCACCGAATACACAAATGAAAGCAGTGAACCTGCCAGTACACTGACACCAATGAGCGGTAAAGTGATCTTTGCAAATGTCTGGTTCTTGCTCGCACCGAGATTCATTGATGCCTCCTCAAGTACAACCGGAGTGGAAAGCAATCCGGCGTACGCAGCTCGAACCGTAAATGGAAACTTTCTCACCGTGTAGGACATCGTAATTAGAAATGCTGGTCCCCCCGGCGGGAAGAACGGAGTATTGTAGAATAGTGTGAAGTATCCAGTTGCAATGACAATTCCTGGGAGTGCTATCGGGGAAGTCACAAGAAGATCAAGTGCGGTCTTCCCAGGCAAGTCCCGCCTGGCTATCAGATACGCCGCGCTAGTTCCAAGTAGAACGATTACCACTGTGGCAATTGCACCATAGATCAGTGTCAGGTTGATTGAGTTTGCCACGTTCTCATATGCCCATAATACCGAATAGTTATCTAATGTCCATGCGTCGGGTAATATCGCATCCGTGGACCATTGCTTTGCAAATGAGAGGACTATCACGCTGATTTGAGGGATTAGTGCGAAGAACAGGGAAGGAATCAGTACGAGGTATAGAAGGGTCGTTGCTTGAGGGGATATACGTCGAGTTCGTGGGTTCCACTGTCCTCCCTTTGAGCCAGCCTCATAGGAACGCAGTGATGCATACTTTCGAATGACCAGAAAGCCAACAAGGGCAAAGACCAACAGAATGAGTCCTATTGCAGGGCCCTTGGGGTCGATGGAACCAGATTGAGTGGCAATACTTGAAAAGACCTGGTAGGCGAGAGTCTTTTGAGCTTGGAGGTCGTCATAATAGACAATGGGGGTACCGAGGTCCTCGATGCTTAGGATGAATGTGAGGATTGCGCCCGCTTGAATCCCGGGCATAGCCAACGGAAGCGTCACACTTCGGAATAGTTTGAAACCAGTGGCACCAAGATTCTCAGCCTGCTCTTCGAGAGAGGGGTCAATGCCCATAAACGATGAATATGCATTGAGATAGACCAGCGAGAAGAATGAGAGCGATTGAATGAAGATTATCGCCGCAAGACCATGCAGCTCCACTCTGAAAGGTAGCCAGCCTAATGTGGTATAGAATAGATTGTTCAAGAATCCGCGAGCCCCGAGGAATCGCTTTATCCCGATTGCGCCGATGAATGGTGTGGCAAGAATGGGGAAGATGAGAACTGTGCGCACAATGGACTTGCCAAAGAAGTCGTATCTGGCAATGATGAAGGCGAAGAACACTCCAAGGATGATTGAGAACATTGTCACGACAATTGCGACATAGATTGAGTTGAGTACTGCTCCAAAGTCCCAACCCTGAATGACAAGAAGATCACCAGCATATAGAACGGTCCGTGTGTCAGTATAGGTTATCCACTCACCAGTATCAGGATTATACTGCCAAGGCCAGAAGTTTGTGTCACCAAAGAGTCGTGTGAAATGATCAAGGGTGAAAAAACCTGTTGCGGGATCCACGAATGACGTATAGACCACGCTGATTAGAGGAGCGACTAGAAAAAGAGTGAAGACGCCAAGAACAGCAATTAGCTGAACCGTTGAGAGTGTGTCGAGCTCCCTACGAAGCTTTACGAAAAAGGCACGTATAGAGCCGATGGGGTCTCTTAAGAACGACACAATGCCAGCAAGGAATGACCTAATGCCATTCACTATAGCATGGGCAAGTCGTACGAAGACGGAGAGTATCCCCCGTGGCAATCGTAGCAACCAGTATTTGATGTCGTCCTGAATCCGAGCGGGGATTAGCTCCGGTTCTGCCGGCTGCTCCTCGGCGGTCGTCATGGTAACTCCTCATGGTCAAATGCGGTCTATGGTAGCAGAGCCTGTATCATGTCGTATACAGCGTTGTACTGAGCCTTTGCCGCAGCAGTCCATCGTGTCTGAATCTCTGACAGATAGACACTGTCATAGATCATGTCGTGATTGATTGCAGTTGCGTAGGCGATTGTAAAGGTCTCATCTAGGTTCGTCTTGGGGTCTTTGATTGTCACTGGAGCACCCATGAGTGATGCATAGTAATCAAGTTGAGTGGCATTGATGTGGCCATCATTGTATGCATCAACAATTGCATCCCAGCAGGTGACAAGCTCTGTATGTGCGTCGGTAAAGACCGACTCGAAGTAGTGGATAAAGGCCGAATTGATGGCTAATGACAGGGTGTCGTTGAAGTCGATACCAACCGTTGAAACAGTGTTGTTGAAGGTCGCATACATCTTGGGGTTGGCTTGACCCGCAGGAGTATCAAAGGCCTCGCGCATGACTGGCATTCGCATTATGTTCTCGTTCAACCACAGAGCCTGTGCCTCGGGTGTGAGAACCCAATCAACAAATGCCTCAGCCATCTCTTGATGCAGTGTTGTCTTGGCTATCGCAATTGGATCACCGTTGACTATGCTCTGACCCTCAGGCAGAATGTATTCACAGTCGGGATTCTTTGTCTGAGTGACATAACCATAGAAGTCAATCGACATGGAGATACCAACTTGGCCGGTCTCGGCTGCTGTCTGTGTTTCAACAGAACCCAGGAAGATCTTTGCATTGCCAGCCATTCGGGCAAGAGTAGCCCAGCCGTTTTCCCATCCGAGACCCTGAGTGATGATCTCGTAGATTCTGGTGTTAGAGGTCGTATCTGGGGCATTACCCATTGCAATGGTCGGAATTGTGGGCAGGAGACTTCCGTAAGTTGCATTAGCAAGATCAGTCCACTTGTGTGGAGTTGGAAGTGAGTAGTCATCTAGAAACTGATGATTGACTGTGAAACCAAAGGACGAGATAGCAGCAGCAATCCATACTAGGTCACCATGGTCATTGTATCTCTTCATGTCCGCACCAGCGAGTGTATCATTGACTCGTGCGGCGGCTGTGACCATTCGGTCACTTGTCAGCGGGAGAAGTCTATCATCGCGCATGAGTTGGTCGAAGAGTGTAGGTCCACCGCCCCAACAGACATCGACTTGATTGGCATCAATTAAATCATCCCAGAACTCACCCGAGGGGGTCTTCCACTGGATATCAGTAATGCTGAGGTTCTTTGCAATATCTGTTGCCAAGAAAGCATTCTCGAAGACACCATGAATTGCCACATCGTGTCTCGTAAGAATAGTGAGTGTGTTACCCTCTTCAGTTGTGGTTGTGGTTGTGTTAGTGTTTGTGCCAGGATTGAGGAACAAAAACCCTGCAATACCAGCACCGACTATCACAACGATTACAACTACAGCGATAAGGATAGTCCTCGTATTTCGCGTTGCTTCAAATTCGCTCATTCCAGACGCCTCAATCTCAATTTCGACAAGGGTATCCATCCATTAGCAGATGGTATATTATCATGTTAATGAGAGGGTATCACGCGGGGTAATTAAGGTTATCCAAAATCGGATTGCTAGTCAAGTATGGTCATAGACCAAGATGCTGGGCGTTGTTACATGGTCGATTTTCTCATTAGAACAGGTCAATCAACTCTGAACTGGCTCCGGCCGTGTGGCTGTAAGCAGGTACTGCTAGATGATGGCATTGCCAGCACGACCTATGCCAGAGTCCCGCACATCTAGACCAATGTGATTCAGTTTGGCTGTCTCATCCAGTTTTATACAGACGACATCCTCTCGAAAAGGTTTTATCATGCGGTATTGTCAAAGAGAGATATCCTCATTACACGGAAACAGAACCGGAGGACGCGGAAAAAAATGAACTCGAAAATCACTAAACGAAGAGTATTTGCAGTCATGGTTATGGCCGCAATGCTCCTGCCTCTTCTGGTAGGTCCAACACCAGTTACTGCACAGAGTCCGAAGAAAATAGTCTTCGACTACTCGCATGGTCAGTACAGTTCCAAGCTCTGGAACACGACTGATCTACAGCTGGCAAACAATCTCACCGAAATGGGCTATGAGGTTGTCTGGGCCTACGGAGGCATTAATGACACGATTCTATCAGATGCTGTTGGTCTAGTTCTTGGCTCAATCTACGGCGAATCTAACGCTTATGCAACATCAGAGGTTACCGCTATTGCTGACTGGTTCAATGCCGGCCACAAGTTCCTCTGGGTCGGATACGACTCGGACTACAGCGGTGCATACATCAACGACAACATGACGCAGATTCTTGAGGCAGTTGGCTCTCATGTCTATGGCGAGCCCACCTCAGTACAGGATGCATACTCTAACTGCGGTGCAAGCTATCGTCCGGTTGCCAACAAGACTGGTACCGATCCGTTCATCGCAGATGTTGTTGCTGGGACCTCAAAGGTGCTAATGCACGGACCAACCCTTCTATATGGAAGCAACAGTACTAGCCCAGGTGAAAATGTCAATCCAATTGCCCTTGAGGACAAATCGATAGATAATGTGTATCCACTTCTCTACTATGGGGCCAGTGCCACTATTGCAGACAGTGATATCCGCTATCCGTATGCTCACAATGATGGCGACACTGGTTCATTCGTTGCAGCAACTCTAGAGACAAAGGCTGGAGAGAATGGAACTGGTGTCATTGTCGTGTCTGGTGCGTCACCCTACGGCGACTACCAACCAATGTGCTCTTGGAAGTACAAGAACGTCACCCTAGACGGATACAATTTGGTCCAGAAGGCAATTGACTTCGGTATTGATTATGCAACGACTGTCCCAACAACAACGCCTCCAACTCCAGCTCCATTGGACATGACACTTGTCCTTGGTGGCATAGGTGTCGTGGTGGTTGTAATAATCATCGTCGCGGTCCTGAAGAAGCGCTAGGATAGATAAGAGGTAGACCATTCAATGGTCTACTTCCCCCTTCTCTTTTTTGCCAACATCTTGAGGTCTTGTTTCAAATAGAGTAGTACGTGCACCTGTCAGTAAAGCTTATCTCTCGCATTGCGAGATTCTGCTCTGGTGAGAATGACGACCATTCGAGTCAAGTCTATTACACTGCTTCTAATCCTTCTGATGGTGGTACCATTACTATTGTCATCTAGAGGGGCGCAGATCAAAGCTCATGAAACGACACCGGTGGGCACTTCCGGCGTCGCGGACATATCACATGCACGGATACTATTTGATGAGAGCCATACTGCGAATGGTAGCGCGCTGTGGGCCCCTGGAAATGCATCGCTCTTCAGCTGGATGCTCGGGGTCAATGGATACAACTCGTCCACAAACTTTGACCAACCATTAGACTCAGGTATCCTTGACGATTATGACATCCTTGTGATATTCTTCCCGATGATGAGCCTCACTCAGAGTGAGATTGATGCCGTTCATACGTTCGTCGCAAATGGAGGCGGACTACTCATTGTCGGAGTGGACACTGGAAACTACTGGAAGTTCACGTCCGATAAGCTAAATCCACTCTCAGGTGCATATGGAATAACCTTCAATGCCGATCAATTGAGAGGACCGACATCCACTCTTGCCACGCACAACATAACCCATGGTGTCACTGGCATCCTGGTCGATGCTGATCAATTATGGTCATGTTCCCTGACCCTTGAAGGGCCCGCAGAATCAATTGTCACTCTCAATGACAAGACCATTGTGGCAGCCACAACAAATGGGTCGGGCAGAGTCGTGGCAGTGGGCTCGCCAGCACCATTCCTCATGTACAGAAAGAACTCGTATGGGTACGGGCCGAATCACTTTCAGTTCAGCCTCAACGTCATCGATTGGCTGGCGGGAAACAATCCAAGAACTGCAGATGTCCCGGAGATTGCAACAATCATAGTTGGCGATGGCCCAGCGGTCAACGCAAGCGATTATCAAACCTTCGTAGGACTCTATCACGACCATACAACTCACAGTGACGGTCGTAATACTGTGGAGGAAATGGTTGAGGCAGGCTTGAATAAAGCCCTTGACTTCATGATACTAACAGATCACTCATATGACAAACCTGCGCCTATCGGAGGAATGACTGGGGGCGCCGCAGCCCGTGAACTGGTCCAAGAATATGGCATTGACATAGAACAGATTCCAGGAGCAGAGCTTTCTTCAGTCAAGCACACTACAGGGTGGCCTCTCACAAAGAATATTTTCACCCTCGACCAACAGGAGGCTGTTGATGGAATTCATGCACAGGGCGCATTTGCGACATTCTGTCATCCCACTATTGATCCAACCTATGCACCAGTCTACGAAGCGTTTGATTCATACGGATTCGACGCGATTGAGGTAGACAACATGGGATTCTTCTACGGCGCCGGTGAAGATGGCCTGTTCAGGAGATATCTTGGCGCCAGCGATGGGCATAGCGCACCCTATGTCGGCCAAATGCTAAACGCGGTCTTTGTCAAGGACCCAACCGGTCCTAATGGGCACGTAAACGCATCAGATTTGATGGATGCCGCTATGAACAAGCGAATTGTGATCTTGGACCGCGATAATAATCTCATCTATGGTCAGAGAGTATGGGTCGACTGGTTCCTCAATTTGACTGCAACGGCAAATCAGGAACTCGAAGAGGCACAGACCCTTGTTGACTCGCTCAAAGCAAATGGAAACAAGGTTGGTCTGTCGGAGAAGTACCTAGATGATGCGAGAATTGCACTCGGAAGCTGGAATCCGGCAAGATCTCTGAGACTTGTTCACAACGCGACATCCGAACTTGTACTGGGAATCGACTTGAACATAGACATACCTACAATTGCAGAACCCGATGCTGCTATCATCTTTGATATAACACTTGCCAACAACCACAGCTATGCGATTTCGGTCAATACGACTGTGTATGCGATCAGTTCTCTGTCCATTGACAATGTGAATCTTCCAATCACCATATCAGCAAAGGGCGAAGCAATCGGCTCACGGAACGCCCAAGTGGATTCTGAGGGCTTTGTCAGCTACTGGCTAAATATCCATTCGTTCAATACAACGGAGTACTTGATGCCTGTAATGTTCAGACAAAGGGCAGCTATCAATAATGTGACTTATACAATAAAGGAGGGGACTGGAGGCGTTTCTGCCACTGTTAGGTGGATGATAGACTCATCATCACGCAGGCAGATTTCTTCTGGATGGATTGAATATAATGACGGAAACGGAACAACAAGGGCAAAGATGGAGAAGAACTTCAACTGGTATGATTTTGTGTTGGGGCCTTATTCGAGTCCCACTAATGTGACGTTCCACATCGAGATAATGGATATCGCAGGGAATGTCTTTGTGCTGCCCGAATACACAATCACTGTCAGTAGCACTTCAACAACAGGTACGACTACTACACCATTGGCTCCACTCGAACTCTCGCCCGTGATCTTCTTGGCCGCAGGCGTTGGCGTCGTAGTCGTAGTTGCAGCAGTGATCGTCATCAAACGACGCCCTTAGAAACTTGCTTTAGATGGGGCCACGTGCCCCAATAGTTCTTTTTTTGAAACCGTTCGCAGCCGTCCGCAACGGACACC
>JAGSHP010000399.1 GCA_029855925.1 Candidatus Thorarchaeota archaeon
GTACATAGATGAGGCTCTGGAATCAAGAGCCGGTCAGGTCGTCTATGGTATCTATACACTTGATGTCTTCTTTGCAGTAGTCTTTCTCTCCATCGGAACGATCATCGTGACAACATTGCGGACTCGAAAGATGCGGCGGTCCTTCTCTATTCTTCGTGCTCTTGGTGCTGAAACAGAACCAATGATAGCTTCTCTGATGCTCGACACATTCGTGACTCTGGCGATTTCTCTGCTAATTGGAAGTATCCTGGGTCTCTTCCTGGGCTATGCGTTCAGTGGGATGCAACTGGTGTATACGGGCATCAATAGCTCTCTCAATTGGGGGCGCCTGCCAGTTGAGATTCTGATTCCACTTCCACTAATAGGTGGAATTGTTGGATTCGCGTTTCTCCTGGCGGTACTTGCGAACTATTTTGTTGACCGACACAGTCTGAGTCGGAACATTGCGGAGGAAATTCAATACTCGGAGTGATCAAATGTGACTGAAGATCTTGAACAGATTGCACAGGAATACAAGGTTGTGGTCAGAGACCTCATGAAGGTCTATCGGCGAGGAGCCACGGAAGTCATCGCGTTGCGAGGGATTGACTTTGAGGTCTCTGAAGGGGAGTTCCTATCAATCATCGGGCCGAGCGGTTCCGGTAAGACAACTCTCCTCAGAATGATCGGAGCGCTCGACAGACCCACCGCAGGGACCGTCTTGTTCGATGGGCACAACATCGCTCTGCTTGACGACTATCATGCAATGTTGTATCGTCGACAAAAAGTCGGGTTTGTGTGGCAGACAGGCAACTTAGTTCCGGACTTGACCGCGCTCAAGAATGTGATGCTTCCGATGAGACTTGCGGGGGCGCCTAAGAAGGCGGCTGAAAAACGCGCGATGATGCTTCTTGAGAGAGTAGGGTTGAAACTAAGAATCAACCACCGACCTCATCAGCTCAGTGGTGGTGAGAATCAACGTGTTGCCATCTGTGTTGCCCTTGCCAACAAACCTGACCTTCTTCTTGCCGACGAGATCACTGGGGAGCTTGATACGGAGACCGCAGATGTTGTCATGCAAATGCTCAAGGAGATGAATGTTGAATTCAATACGACCATCATAAATGTGACCCATAATCCACACGTGACGGAATATGCGGGCCGTGTCTTGCGAATTCGAGATGGGCTCATAGAGGGGCAACGCCATGTGCTGTACGGTGACATCTCCGAGATCGATGCCAAGGGGCGATTGGTGATCCCCGAGACTGTGCGGCGTCTTGCAAACATTCAGAAACGAGTTGTCTTGAGTGTCACTCCCGAGGGCCTGCTCATCAAGCCTCTTGACGAAGGGAGTGCTGATGTACCTGAGGCGCCGGCTGAAGAGACCGCTGATGCCTAACGTCCTCGGCGAGCACTGTTGCTAATAGTCAGGAGACCATATCTCACTGTGTGCCGAGCTGCTCGAAGCAGGACACACTGGATGTCCGGTCGAGTCCAAGACCTGTTTCTGCAAACATGATTGAACTCCAGAATGAACACGTGATAATCTCTTTAAGTGACCATCTACGAACGTCCCTCGATGGGAATGACAGAGACAAAAATGCCATGGTCGTTTTATGCCGTAATTGTGTCTTTCGGCGTCTTCTTCGCAAGTCTGAACATCTATGTTCTATCAAAACTCCTCTCTCATCCATTGCCCAGTGATCCTTGGCTCATCGGGATAGTTGTTGGTTTCATTGCTCTTGTCTACTCAGTGAGAATGGTCCGAGTTCATCAGCGTGAACTCATCGAGAAAAAGAAACAGGCTGCATCTGACATGGCATCATCATCTGAGTGAACAAAAAAGAAAGAGTGATGACGGTGCATAGACCGTCATTTGTGACTTAGCGATTCCTGAGGTAAATGTAGACTCCTGCAATCAAGATGACTACTGCAGCGCTACCGCCGATGATGGTGCCAAAAACGACCATCATTGGGGGTTGAACCGTCACCAGTACGCTCGAACTCGCGCTGTTACCCCCAAGATCTGTGACGGTCAGAGTGACTGTGTGCTGACCCTCAGACAGTCCGCTGAAGTCAAACCAGATGTTCTCTTCGATCCAGTCGTCCTCCTCCACAACCAATCCGTCAACGGTGATCTTGTACGTGTCCTTGAAGTCATCCGTCGCAGTCCAGTTGAATCTGAGACCGAGGTTTCCGATGAAGTAGGAGAAGTCGGCTGGCGCATAGACTATCACTGGTGGGACATCATCTGCCTTCACCGTGACGACTACACTATCAGTGGCAGTGTTGCCGCTCGTGTCATTGACTGTGAGGATGTAAGTGTATACACCAATCTCAAGATCGTCCAGTGACACGGTAATGAATGGCTCTTCTGGATTGACCAGACCCGATGCAATCTCATCCCCATTTCGAGTAATGACATATTTGTCAATGTGGTCGTCTGTCGCGTTCCACTGGATTGAATAGCCAGTCTCAGTGTAATAGAACGATACATCATCAGGGTGTGAAACTGTCGGAGTCACGTTCTCAAAGATCCTCAGCGTGATTGTATCTTCAGAGATGTGTCCCTTCTGATCTTCTGCCTCTAGACGAATCGTGTATGTGCCAATGCTATACTCTGACACATTCAAGACGTAGTCATAGCTGGACTCGGACCATGGGTCGGTTTCCACGTTGGCATCGTTTCGATAGACTCGTATCTCCTTTGGATATTCATCGTAGACGTGCCATGTGACTGTTATGTTGGGGGTCTCGAACAGAAACTCCTGATCTCCTGGACTTGTGATGATTGGGTCTCTGGCATCATACTCCACTTGTGTGAAGTTCTTACTGTACATCCCATCACCAACAGGACTGCCTCCGTACGTTATTGTCCAGTTTATGAATTCCGCAGGGAGGTCGGCAAACAGAACAGTGCCATTGCCCTCTGTGGTCTTGGAGTTGATTGCAGTTCCGTTCTTGTACATGACATTGATGAGCGCACCTACCACGGGGTCATCGGAGGTCTCGTACGCCACGAAGATCTCAAGGTCATAGTACTGAGGGTCGCCAGAGAATAGTCCTATGCTCTGATGTACCACAATGAGAGTGCCATCGGAAGTGAAGTTGGCTTCTTGGAGGACTTCGCCAGCATAGGGACCGGACATCACAGTGACCTTCCATGTGTAGTTGCCCTCGGGGATGTCTACAAAGTCAGCAACCCCACTGCTCCCGAGAACAGTCTGAGCATAGATGCTATTATTGTCGCGGAAATGGATTGAGAAATTGAGCCCCTCTGCTGGATTTCCTGAAACATCGAGAACCGTAGCATTAAGGTCATCATCATCGTTGTCAAAGTCAAGGTTCCCAAGTTGCCAGTTCACGGTTGCTTCTGGACCATCTGACACTATCTGTCCCTCTTCAACTAAGCCCGGTGCTGATGACCAAGTCACATTCCACTTGTAAGTTCCATTGGGCAGATCGTAGAAGATTGCGTAGCCTGTTCCATCACTGAGCTTGGAGTCATACTTTGTGCCATCTGTTGCATTCCATAGTGTAACGTTGGCGCCTTGAACTTCATACGTATAGTTCCAGACCCGGAACTCGAAGTCGTCATCATTGAACTCTTCTTGGTAATTAAACTCCTGGACATCCACATGCAGGTCCGTGGCTGCTGGAGTCTTACTCACAGGGGACACATTGATTGTGTTCGGGACATTTGGCATTGTGCTCATGGACCCCGCCAACACCAGTGTCAGTATGAGAAACACAACTGTTCCTTGTAGTCTTTTCATGCATGGTCACTCTCGAAGGCCCAGCTTTCCTTATGCTGGCTCTACTAAGGCGCTTCGACCTTCATGCGCAATAAAAGCGTTTCTCAGGATGTAACTCTGTACTAGCTTTGTCCCTTGAGATGATTTTCAAGCCACTCCACTGCGTCCTTGAGCACTGCATCGCCACCCTCTTCGAGGAATGGTTCATGGTACAGCTCCTCATATGAGCGCCACGTCTTATCAGCCGATGCCAAGTTATCGTAGAACTCTTTTGTCTTTTCAGGCACTACGATGAGGTCCTCTTCCGATTGTTGGACGAGTGCTGGAATGGCGATTTCCGCTGCAGATCTGTGAGCCTTTAGGATGCTCTCAAATCCCTCAGTTGCAAACCGCGCAGTGGCAAAGTCAAATCTCATTGGGTCCTCTTTATTGCGGCGGACGGTCTCAGGGTCTCTCGAGATAAGATCAAGGTCAAGCCCATTGGAGAAGGGTTTCTTCAGATTAATCTTAGAGAGGAATCTGAGAATGAGCCGAATAGCCGAACTCAGTTTCAATCGTTCGCCCAGTCCCGGATTGATGATAATGAAACCATCGATCTCGTGCTGGTGAGCTGCAACATACAGGACAGTGACAAGACCCCCAAAGGAATGTCCCCATACGAACACATTCAGGCCAGAATGCTCCTCTCGCGCGAGCTGAACGAGTCTATCTATATCTTCTACGATCTCATCGAAGCTGTCCACATGCCCTTTCATCCCCGTCCAGTGGCCATACCCTCTCAAGTCCGGCGCGTAGACGAAGAATCCCTGCGAGGCAAAGTACTCACCCACTGGGGATAACAGACCGCTATGGGCGCCCAGACCATGAACCAGTATGACTACCGCTTTTGGTTCAGAGTCAGGTTTCCACGTGCGCAGGAACAGTTTCGATCCATCATATCCTGGATATTCTCTTTCTTCCATCGTCAACGGAGACCATCTCTTCAATTGAGAGTCCTCAATTCTGGTTTATAATTAGTCTTCAGTTCCTCAAAAAGATATTGTGGCTGTTTTTGATTGTGAGTGAGATGAAGAGGATGGGACTATCAGTTCTCACAGGACCATTCTCAAGTAGAGCGAGAATGTCTTGCTGACATCTATTGGATCTCATTCTTCATTCTTCTAAATATAGGTCCAAGTTCTACATCTTCATCAAATAGATTGAGAAACTTCTCGACAAGTTCGACCAGATAGCTGCTGGCCTTGGATTTCTCTACATATTGTATGCCTTGTTTTGAACTCAATTCAAGCAAGGCGCCAAGAGAGGTGTCTGGTGCAAAAACACCTCTTCAATATCCTCTGGAAAATGCCCGACCATAGATATAGCTGCTATGGGGGTAGCATCTTCCAGATCAACATCGAAACCACGTTCCAGTAGTTTCTCCTTTTCCTTTATTTCATCCTCGTTCATGTTGTTCACACTTCATTGATTCTATGATTATTCGTTTGTTTCATTATCGATGAAGACCTACAATCCTGACCAATGAGAGAAACGTCTGAGCATAGGACTTTGAAACAGAGATGGATTTCAGTTTGGAATACTTGAGTTTCTATGCAATATTTGACTCCTGCATGTGTACGAGTCTTGTAAACAACGAACTTATCACACCATTTATAAGGCGACTTATATAGTACCGTCCAGTCCTTTATAAAGGGGTAGGTGTTCTGATATGCCTCGGCCAAAACCAAAGACCAAGATAGAGAATGTTGTTGCATCGGTCATTCTAAACCAGCGTTTGGACCTCGACGAGATTGCGGCGACCATGCCAAACGTTGAGTTTGATCCGGAACAGTTTCCGGGTCTTGTATACCGTCTCAAGAAGCCCAAGACTGCCACACTGATCTTCAACAGCGGGAAGATGGTATGTACTGGTGCGAAGTCCGAGAAGGAAGCACGACGCGCAGTGCACAAGATTGTGAAGAATATTCGTGAAGCGGGAATTGAGATTAGTGGTCGTCCCATCATCGTGGTTCAGAACATTGTGGCCAGTGCCAGCCTTGGTGCCGAACTCAATCTAGAGCTGGCTGCCA
>JAGSHP010000326.1 GCA_029855925.1 Candidatus Thorarchaeota archaeon
GGCAAATGGTCATCTTCATTGGACTATTCATGGCTGGGGTCATGTACATGCTCAAACACATCCCCCAGACGATTCTCAGCGGCGAGGAGACCTTGGAGCTTTGGAGGTCATACAAGGCGAAGGCCAGTGCTGAACAAGAGGAGCGGAGGGTCTCATGATGATGATGTTGTTGATGCAAGAACTGGAATCGGTCTTTGAACAGGTGGAGTTCATTGCCATTGCAGCCATTGTGATCATCCTGGCATTTCTGGCTCTCGAACACAAGGACATCGTGTATGCCGTTTTCTTCTTCGGGATGATGGCGTCTGTCGTTGCAGGATTCTTTCTCTTGTTAGAGGCACCCTTCGTGGCAGGAATGCAGATCGCTGTCTATACAGGTGGTATCACAGCCCTCATCATCTTCGGTGTGCTTCTAATTCCTCGAGCCCAGGACTCGTCGCTCGAGATTCTTCAGGACCCAAAGATGAGGAAGGTTGGGCTTGTCTTGTCCTCTCTGGTTGCAATTCTCTCAGCCTTTGCAGCACTCCTGTTTCCATGGGCAGAGTCATTTCCAGCCGACCGCCCTGACATATCACAGAGCCTAGAGGGGCTCGCTCAATGGCTATGGGCGTCACATGGCGTCTATGTTCAGATTATTGCTATTATTATTTTCACAACACTTGTTGGAGCTATGGTGCTGGTGCGAATGGAAAAGGAAGAGCACCTGTCCCCGTTTGTTGAAGACTTCAATCCGCCATTTGCTGAGGTTGCAGAGACCGGTCCTCCCGAAGGCAAGCCGGTCCACGAGATAGTGGCGGTTGATGCGGAGGTGGATGACGAGTGATTCCACTGAGCTGGTACCTTGTAGTGGCGTTCGTGCTCATTGGAATGGGCGCGTACGGAATGATGGTAAAACGCAATCTGATCAGAATCATCATCAGCGCTGAGATCATGGGGAATGGCGTCAGTATCGCGTTGATTGCAACAGCCCTGTTCAGTCCCGTCTTCACATTCACGGGGCAGGCTCTTGTCATTCTGGTGATTGCAGTATCTGCAGCCCATACTGCTCTGGGTGTTGTCATTATGCTTCTCTATAACCGACGGTACAATACCGTGGACCTTGGCTTGGCAGTATCAGCAAAAGAGGAGGCGACTGCGTAAATGAGCGACATCTCACCCTCAGACTTTGCGGGTAGTCTCATCCGCTCGTATCCCACTGTGACAATTGAGAGCAAGAGTGGACAGTCACTCATGATCAGTGTCACGCCATCAATGATTCGCGATGTTGTGCAGTTCATAGCCGACAATCTCCCAATGGCACTTCCCGAGTCGGTGTTCGGAGTGGACCTTGAGGACGACAACTATGAACTGATCTACATCTTCTGGTCGCATCCCGCAAGACTCCTCTGCCAGATTCGTGTTCAACTCAAGGGAGAAACACCTTCCATTCCCACTGTGAGTGACATATTCCCCGGGCTGGAGTGGCACGAGCGCGAGACGCACGAGATGTTCGGAATCGAGTTTGAGGGACATCCGGACCTTCGACCACTCTTGCTCCCGGACGAGCTTGTGGGCAAGTATCCCCTACGAAAGAGGTTCAAGACCGACCGCAGTCGGCTCGCGGAGTCGGGCCTTCCCATAGTCAAGCCTCGACCACGACCGAAGAAGGAGGAGGGTTCAGGCAAATGAGTCCAGACATTGGCGATGAGGCAGTTGAGATCTGGTTCGGTCCCCAGCACGTTTCAGCTCACGGTTGGGCAGCGAAACTCACTGTGGTCGGAGACTATATTGTTGAGTGTGACCCACACGCTGGCTATTTCCACAGGTCGGCTGAGAAGGTGCTCGAGTTCAGGACCTTCAAACAGGGTGGTCTCGTCTTGGAACGAATGTGCATGCTCGAGGCGTTCCTTGCGGAGTATCCGTACATCAGTGCTGTGGAGCAGATAGCGGGGATGGAGATTCCGGAGCGCGCAAAGGTCCTGAGAACGATCATGATGGAGGCCAGCAGAATCCACAGCCTGCAATTCTGGTGGGGGCAACTCTCAGCAGAGCTGGGTCTCTTTGCAATGACGCTGTGGCCCTGGGTCGACCGTGAGTTCTTCCTTGACACGTTTGAGGAACTGACCGGGTCACGCCATGCAGCCTCATTCAGCACACCCGGCGGGATACGCTATGACTTCACGGACAAGGTGCGCCAGAAGCTGCTCAGGGCAATTGGTCGTCTGGAGTCAAACCTTCCAAAGTTCAAGGACATGCTCCTGCGCAGTCCGACCTTCAAGATGCGTACGAAGGACGTCGGACTCTTCAATGCTGAAGATGGGATCAAGTGGGGTCTCAGTGGACCCAACATCAAGTCATGCGGCATCCCCATGGACCTCCGCAAGGACTGGCCCGACCCGAATCTTGCGTACGATCTTGCAGACTGGGAGGTGCCAGTCTATGAGAACCCAGAACATCCCGGACAGAGCGATGCATATGACCGGATGGTGCAGCGGTTC
Source organism: Candidatus Thorarchaeota archaeon (assembly GCA_029855925.1). Lineage (GTDB taxonomy): Archaea > Asgardarchaeota > Thorarchaeia > Thorarchaeales > Thorarchaeaceae > B65-G9. The sequence goes on from JAGSHP010000326.1 coordinate 2,478, forward strand.
ATGGAGATTGAGACCTCGGTCAGCATAATCAAACAGCTCTTGGACCAGATTCCTGATGGGCCTATTGTCGACCCCAAGGCACGAGCGAAGGCGAATCGTCTACCCGCAGGCGAGGCGTACGGTCGTGTGGAGGGAACACGAGGGATCACCACGGTCTGGTTGAAGACGCAGGACAAGGCACAGACCCCTTGGCGGGCTAAGATTCGTGGACCGTGTTTTGCATCATACTATTCGCTGAAGCACATGGTCCCAGGTTCGACCTTTGCAGACTTTGTTGTCGTATTTGGAAGCCTAGACCCATACCCGGGATGGTGGGACAGATGAAAGGAGGAGTTCTCTTGCAGATTGACATATTCGGTTGGTTGAACGGAATTCTTGGTTGGGTCAGTGGAGTTCTATCATGGGTGCTGGGAATCGTTGATGCTGTACTTGCCTTTGTATGGTCGGTCATCATCTGGGTCTGGGACCTTGCTTGGGCTAACTTCTTCCTCCTCTTCAAGGCAATTGTGTTTCCTGGCCTTGTATTCATTCTCATGCTCATCATCTTCGACGTGTGGTTCACACGAAAGGTGTGGGCGCGCGTGCAGGACCGACGCGGTCCATTCCATCTTGGAAAGTACGGCGGGCTCCAGCTCTTCGCTGACGCGATAAAGCTCGTGGCAAAGGAGACCATCATCCCCGAGGGTGCCAAGCGCTGGATGTTCAGGTTTCTCCCAGGGTTCCTCCTTGTCGTCGTCCTCTTGCCCTTTGTCTTCATTCCCTGGAGTAGCACCTGGATTATTGCCGACCTGTCTGTCAGCCTGGTTCTTGTCTTTGCATTCCTGACGGCAGTACCTGTCATTGCGTTACTGACAGGGTGGGTCAGTGGTTCGAAATACACGCTCATCGGCGGCTTTCGTGCAGCAAACAACCAGTTTGCAGCAGAGATCCCACTCATTGTTTCTTCTGCAGGCCCTGCTCTCCTAGCCGGCTCGCTGAGCATCTTGAACATCTCACAGGCTCAGTCGCAGTTATGGTACGTTCTCATCCTCCCCATCAGTTTTGTGACATTCCTAGTGTCAGGGATTGCGAGCATCGGTCTTGTGCCTCTTGATGCCCCAGTGGCAGACAGTGAGGTCATATTCGGCTGGAGGACCGAGCTTCCTGGGATCTATTTCACGATGACGTACTTTGCTGAGTTTGCCAAGCAAGTGCTCTACTCAGCCCTGATGGTGGCCTTCTTCTTTGGAGGCTCTTATGGTGTTCCCACCTTCCCGCCAGTCCTGAACTTCTTCCTCAAGTTTCTGGTTGTACTGTTCTTCTTCATAGTTGTGACATCGTCATTCTATCGCATTCGTCAGGACCAGATCGTCAAGTACAGTTGGAAATACCTCATGCCGCTGTCTGTCATCAACATAGTCATCGCTCTGATTGCGCTGGTGTACGTGCCTGGTCTTGCAGGGCTGCTTGTCCAAGGAGGTTAATCAATGAGTAAGCTCGGTGTTATCAAGGACATCTTACAGGTGCTTCGCCACATTGTACGTCAGGTCTTCTCTCGGCCCTTCACGTACTTCTATCCCTTCGAGGACAGAGAGTATCCCGAGCGGACTCGGGGTCGGCACATACACATTCGTGAGAACTGCACTGCGTGCGGTCAGTGTGTTCGCGCATGTCCAGTTGTGGCTATTAGGATCGACAAGAGTGACAGAAAGTACGAGAAGGACGCAGCTCTGTACTTTGACTATTCCCGTTGCATATTCTGTGGTCTATGTGTGGATGCCTGCAGGTTCGATGCTCTGTATCACACGCCTGTTGTTGACCTTAGCGAGGGGAGTCGTGACGAACTCAAGTACGACCCAGAACGGATTGAGACCATTGAACGAGAGCCACTCGAGTGGCGTGGAAGGAGGTTTCGCTAATGCAGTTGATCGGTTTCCCCTACATGACTTCATCACTACTGCTGTTGTTCATCGGTGCGATTCTCATCTACATCTTCAAGGGGCATCTTCAGAACGCCGCAGGAAAGGTTGCAGTCGGTTTCTCTTTTCTGTCTCTAGTGATGATGGTCCCCCCCTTCTATCGCCTGATGGTCGAGGGCGGGGTTGCAATGGAGGCGTACACCTGGTCCGTGTTCATGGGCGAGTTCGGACTCTTCCTTGATGGCATTGCCTTTCCTATCACGTTCGCAGTCGTTGTGTTGGGTTTCCTCTCCGTTGTCTATGCGGTCGGTTACACCGAGCACACCGAGAACAAGCCAACC
>JAGSHP010000129.1 GCA_029855925.1 Candidatus Thorarchaeota archaeon
ATGTATCCAGGCGGGTTCCTCATCCCCTAGACCTACTGCCCAAAGACTTGTCGTATTCATCAGCCGCTCAGGGGGAGTCCTCTGGGGGTCTATGATGACGGGCGGGGGACCCAAGTTCAGGCTCCAATCGATGCTTTGAGTGGTCCAAGTCCGAATCGTTTCGTTGTAGATGATATCCAGAGGATTGCTGATGTCATCACTCCACCAATACACAACGTGTCGAATCTTGGCACCTTTTGAGGCTAGCTCATCAATGTAGGTGATGGTGTCAGAATCGAGCTGCCCACAAGAGGTCCAGATCGAGAAGTTGCCAATTACGGGGGGACTGCCACTAGGCAGACCACCATGGCCTGTCTCTATCGCGTGAACATTGTTCGAGAAGACTGCCTGACACATGAACAGGACAATCACAGCACAGACCAGAAGCCTCCGACACATAAGGCTCAACCCGTTAGGCAAGTAATTGCAGACATCAGATGGGAAGACAACCGTACATACTTCTCTTGCCAAAGTATAAGCTTTTGCCAGGAGGTGTACTGGGATAGCAACAAGATGCGAATTCGATTACTGGCGGCAATCCTCGACTGCTGCTCATTGGTCCTTCATTCGATGACCTGTTCCGTTTTCACGAGCGTGTTCATTCATCGAAGCGTTCCTCTCTCCAAGGATCGGCAGAGTGATGGTAACCGCGTGACTCCCAAAATCCCTGCTTGTCCACCGACGAGAACTCGATACCTGTGAGCCACTTGACACTCTTGTAGCCATATACACTGCTGACGACTGCTCGCAGTGGGTAACCGTGGTGGGTCTCCAGAGGCAATCCATTCCACTCGTAGGCAAGTATGGTGTCCGGTCGCAGGAAATTCTCCAGACTCGTGTTGCTGGAATATCCAGAGTGTGAATACATCATCACGTACTTGGTCTCTGGTCTTCCTCTTGCAAGTTCGAAAATGGTGCTGCCAAGAACCCCACCCCATGAATTGTCGAGATGGCTCCAACCTGTCACACAATGAAAGTCTGCAACCACTCTCGCCTTGGGGAGAGATAGAAACTCGTCCCAGCTCAACTCGAGTCGATTGTCGACTGTGCCAAAGACCTTGAGCCGCCAAGTATCAGGATCGAAGCTCATTGGCGTTTCGACGCTGAATACCGGAAGACCATCAGTGACTCGCTGACCGGGCGGGACTCCCTCTTCGTTCATCAGACAGAATTACAGACCAACGGTTATCAAACTATGGTTGCGGGAAACTCGGTCCGCCAATAGACAACAGTGAAGGCATAGAACGCTACCTGTCTTTGCGTCCCGTCAGAGGATAGGAAGTCTTTTCTAGTTCGGTGCGAATATAGTCCCTTGAGGTGAGGTTTTCAATGACTGAAGTCATTGTTCTAGTGAATGTGAAGGCTGGCACCGTGCGCAAGGTCATCGAGGATCTATCCAAAATCCAGGGTGTCAAGAAGGTGGACATGGTAACAGGACCATACGACGTGATCGTATACGCAGAGATTCCTGCTCGTGACAAACTGAGGTCTTTCGTGACAGACATTCACGAGTCTGAGGGAATCGAAAAGACTGAAACCTGTATCGTTCTGTAAGTGAATGTAGATCGAGCTCATCACATCAATCTCTGGACGATCCCCCCACAGGCAGTGACCGTGTTATCCATCCTGGGTCGCGCTCCGACGGGCTGCGACCATTCCATGACCTATGTGAGTTTAGTCCCCACCAGCGTCACGAAGGAGATACTCGTACACACTCCTCCATATTGTACCATCGTCTCGCATCTTGTTCTCGAAATTATTTATGGAGATATATTTTTGCAGGGCATCGTTGGCCACAGTAGAGAAGCCACCAGCTAAAACAGTGTCCAGAAGCCCAAGGGTCACAAGAGCCTCCTGTATCTTCTGACTCACCTCGCCCTGAATGGTCAGTAGATTGCTTAGGTCCTCTCGGCTCAAGAGGGTCATGTCGTATATCTTGAAGATACGTTCCAGCTCTTCTATCGGGCTCGGGTGATCATCAACTCGGACATCGACGTATCGGTCAGAGCCGCCTTCATACCCACCTCCCTCTCGGACAACCAGGATTGCCGCAGACTGCATCCCTCGACGATCGCCACCCGCTGCCTGACCGGCCTTGAGAGCTGCGAAGAGTTTGTCAATCAAGTCACCTTCTGCGGTTTCGTACGCCTCAGCCATGGAGACAACAACGTCTTCTCCAGCGAGGATGTTTCCCTGACAGGCGTATCCGTCACCGACAACATGACCAGCCCATTCCATGCACTCCTCGCCGGTGAAGGCGACAGCCCTGCCAGCTGCGTCAACAAGTCCCACTTGTCTGTGAGCATATCCGCTATCACTGGAGATCAGCGCGTCCAGGACCTCAGGCGCGGTCATTCCCTCGGAGAGCATGTCAAGACCTCGAGGACCGTACGACACGTTCGCCCATGCCTGAGTGGCGATTGCCCCCACATTAGCTCTTGCCCATGGAACCACAGAACCGACAGCCGGAAACTTGCTCTGAACGATTATCCCAAGGTCGCCAGTTGTGGCGTCGCGTGCGACGATGGAGAAGGTTGAGGGTCTCACAAACATCACGCTCACCTCATTGCAGTCATTCTCTCTTACAAGTCCCATCAACTTATGTAAAAAGCACGCGGTTCACAGTGTACACTCTGGCCCTCAGTTGGTCAACTTGATGGCGGGGAGAAAAAGACATGAACAGCTGTGACCTTTGGTGAAGGAGAAGATCACGTCTCGGTTCGATTCCGTTGCTCTGGAGCACCAACATAAGTGCGCCCGATAAACTCCCGTCCGGAGAAGTGATGAGAAGGCAACAATAGAGTAATGCGGGGGTGTGTCGCATGTGGAAACGCCCTAGGGACACTTTACCGTCTCAAGCTGCTCCTCGCATATCTTGCGGTCCTCGGGGTCCTCAATCTTTGCGATTGCCTTCTTGGCAAGTAGAACGTGACCTCTACAACTCTCCGAGTCGCCAAGAACGGCACAGGCGCGCGCAATCGCCTCGTAGGCAAACGGAAGGTCAAAGTCCTCAAATACCACTGGCTCCTTCATGACAAGCCCCTTGTCGGCGCGCCTGATGGCGATCTCACTCTGTGATTGGATGAGGTCGAGACATGTGTTGGCATGAGCAAGAGCAAGCTCACCCTGCTCCATGGCACTGTACACGCGCGAGATCATGTATTCCGCTCTTGCCTCGTTCACTATTGTTCCAACCTTGCTCCAGTGAAAGCGCGATGTGAATGCAAGACCAAGAGCCTCGTCAAGTTCCTGTTCATCGGGACAGTCCTTGTCAAGAATGGACCAGATGGCGTTGTTTGTCTCTACTGCGAATCTCTTGTGACACTCCTGCAGACTCAGTCTCTCATCAGTCAACATGCATACCCGATGCCATAATGCGGCAAGTGCAGATTATTCTTTCCCTCGAAGTTCGACGACTATCGACTCGATGAGCTCTACGTCCCGCGGGGCAACGGTTGTAGGCAAGCCCTCCGCTAGACCAGCGACGCACCAATCATCATGAAGAATGGTTTCAGAATCAGTGCGGCAACGACATTTGAATGTGTGGCATCACCCTCAGGAAGCTCGAAGGCAAACTTCGTCAGGCTTAGAATATCGCGAGAGAAGACCGGAAACTGTTCCAGCAATGATACCGTTGTACTTGCAGTCAACTCTTCATCATGGGCAAGTATGTTCACGATGTGTTGGCACCATAGAGCTCCTCGTGTCGGGTCAGGCCTCCCGATCTGAGCCACGTTCTCGTACCACTCCTGACGCACCAACACACCGAACCCCCCGAGAATCTCCCGTTCGCCAGTTCTGTCAGCAAAGACCTGCGCAGCAACATCCAGGAACCCAAGAAAGGAGTCTACTGTCTCTTGGTAGCCAAGACGAATTTTGGACGACCTCTCATCATCATCAAGCGTGAAGACGAGTCCTTCAATAATGTACTGCAACGCGAACATGAGAGCCTCAAATGATCGCCATTCTTCGAACGGAATCAGCAAATACTCGTAGAATTCAACCGCGTGGGGAAGTTTCAGTGCCCTCAACGC
>JAGSHP010000065.1 GCA_029855925.1 Candidatus Thorarchaeota archaeon
GTCGTAGAGGCTCGTGGTATCTTTGCTCGGCTTATACTCTCCAGGGCCCTCTCTGTGAAAGATCTCCACCTTTGCGGCACGTAAAAGAGGCTCAAGTCCAACAACAACGCCGCTTGATGCAACGTTGAAGTACGTATCAAGATGCATATCTACCATAGGGTCTGGTTCATTGGTTGGGATAAGTGGATGACTGGGTTGATGCACAACCCCGACCTCATCGAAGTCCAGTCCCTTTTGAAGAATCTGACGAATCGCTGAACGATTTGTCCGGTCCCCCAAGCCTATGAGTGCAAAGTCTTTCATGGGAATGAAGTCGCCCCCCTCGAAGGTGCCATCGCCAGACACCTCGTGGGTAATTGGTGCTCCAATTACGTCCCATAAGAGTCGCGTGATCTGCGGCTCTCGTCTTCTCTGAGGTTTGCTCATTCTTGAGAGCACTATCCCCTTGTCTGTCACTGCTTGTTGGTCTCGCATGAAGTAGAGGTTCGCCAGCGGTTCTCTCTCAGTTACATGGAGATGAATCATTCGGGTTCCCCCTTCGTCACTCATCTCAATTTGTGGTTGCAGCAAGACGATGTTGAAAAAATGCTCTGGATCCAGAACGTCTTCATTCTTGTGTATCTCTGCACGAGCAAATTCAACGTCTTTTTCGTCACCGGTGATGTCAATACCTTTGTGTCCTAGATCTATGAGCTTCTGACGGATCTCCGGATTTTCTTCTGCAATGCTTATGATTGTATTCTTCAGATGAACCACTTTGATGCCAAACTCGTGCTTCAGCACATCCTCTAGTTTTTCGTGTTCACGAATGGCCCCGCTCTGGCTGAACGCACGTTCATAGAGTGAGGCGTAAGGTTCCAAGAGACCGAAGAACATCTCTATTCCCGGGCGATGGATGGCAACGGTTCTAAGGCTGTCCCATTCTGCATTGATCTTGGCATCCATTAGTGACCCACTCCTTGAATGAAGCTGAGGATTCCAACGGCGCCGTACAGCTTGTTTTCGCCTTGTTGCCACACAATCGATTGAGGACCTTCTATCACATCGTCTGTGATCTCTAGTCCTCGATGTGCAGGGAGACAATGCATGACCACTGCATCATGAGCAGCAACCTTCAACAGGCCCGCATTTATCTGGTATCCCTTGAAATCATGTAGTCGTTTCTCCTTCTCCGCCTCCTCGCCCATACTGACCCAGACATCCGTATAGAGGACATCGGCGCCCCGTGCCGCCTCAATGGGATCGTGCATGATTGTGATCTTAGCACCAGTCTTGGCAGCAATCTCTTGCGCCTTTGCTACTATCGTCATATCCGGCTCATACCCCTTTGGGCACGCGACGTTCATGTTCATGCCGACCATTGCTGTTCCCAAGAGAAGAGAGTTACAAACATTGTTCCCGTCTCCAATGAAGGTCAATGTTAGTCCTTGTAGAGTGCCTTTGTTCTCCAAGAGCGTGAATAAGTCGCAGACTATCTGAGTGGGATGTCCCAGATCGCTCAGTCCATTGATGACTGGTACCCCTGCATACTGCTCAAGGTCTACAACCGTCTTGTGGTCGTAGACCCGAGCTATGATTCCATCGAGATAGCCACCCAAGATTCTTGCAGTGTCCCTGACTGGTTCGCCTCGGCTAAGCTGCATACCACTAGATGGCAGATAGATGGCCTCTCCGTTCAGTCGGAGAACGGCCGTCTGGAAGCTCGTACGAGTACGGGTTGATGGTTTCTCAAACAGCAGTCCCCAGACCTGACCGCTCAGAGTGTCTATGTTTTCATGCTTCTTGATACGCGCCTTCAGAGCTCTGGTCTGCTCAAAGATGACCTCTAGATTCTGTGGTGTTAGGTCCGTCATTGAGATGATAGATTTCTTCAACTTGACAACCTCCAGCATCTATTCATGAATCTCGGTGTTTGCCTTGTATGACCAGAAGTACATCACAATCGCGAAGATTGTCAGTACTATCATATCGTATGGCATGGGTATGATTCCAAGCGGTCCTATGGGTAGAA
>JAGSHP010000402.1 GCA_029855925.1 Candidatus Thorarchaeota archaeon
AGATGTGTATAAGAGACAGGTTGAAGGGGTTGAGGCCTCCGACCCAGTCATTGGGATCGACATCACCGTAGCTCCAGTGTACGTAGTTCGAACCGCCCGGTGGGGTGAGGTACGAGTACCAGAACTGCAGCCAGAAGGGCAGACGACTATCACCACCAACATGCACCATGTCCCAGATATTGGTACCCACAGCAAAGCTGTCGTCAGTGCCTGAGTCCCAGACAAGGTCGTAGGAAGAACCATAGTTGAAGGCTAGAATTGTCCCTATGACCGTTCCTACCATAAGCTTGTTACCGCTTTCAGTCGGACCTGTCAGGGATATCGAATCAGGCAGGGGGCCAATTGTCACTGTCAGTGCGGTGGTCACCTGTGTATAGACCTGTGCCAACTCAATCGAGTCAATGGCGTAGTTTCCACTGTTGTACACCGAGATCTTGATGTATCTGAACCAGTCCCACTTACGGGCGCTCAGCGCATCATCAACATCAACATAGAGATGGGTACCAGCGAAAGAGTAGCGAGACGTGCTCACCTGCTCCCAGTCCGTCCCACTCTGAGATACAGAGATGTTGAATGTTGTATAGATCGCAGTGGTCACGCCGTCATAGAATATGATGTCAAGATCCCAGTCTGAGCTTGCGCTTCCAGTTCCCTCTTCATCCTTGCCAAAGTCGATGACCGCCGTGGCATTGTCAATTGAGGGGCTTGAGGCGTCAAAGATGGAGTAGTAGCCATCGGTCTCATTCGCAAGACCTGTGTTGAACGGATAGCACTCGGCATCAGGCTGAGCGTATCCGCCGACCATCTTGTATGTTATTGGTTCGGGAATCAGCGTGCCATTTCCAAACTGGTATGACACGTTGTTTGCAGAGACCATGCTGTCAGCCCAGAAGTCGAAACGCCAGGGAGAGGGACTCTCTGACTGCCATGCATCCCAGGGTCTGTAGACTTTCTCATAGCTGTAGGTGGAGTGAACGCTGTCCCAGTCGAGGACGAACACGCCCTGACCCTGTGCGACGAGAGCGATCTCCTCGCCAGGAGAACCGTCGAGCTCTCCAGCCTCCATGTCCATGATCGGGGTCCATGTGTAGTTCTCAGAGGTCCAGACGACCTTGTAGTGATTGTCGTTGATCAATGGAAAGGGTTCTCCATTGATCCACATCGTGACACCGTCGTTCTCGAACACGTAGACGCGACCCTCCCGAGTACCAGCAATGATCTCTGGTAGTCCATTATTGTTCGTGTCGCCAGTAGCGACTGTGTAGACCTTTCCGTCGATTGCGTCGCCAGAGTTCCACACCTCATCATAGGTGATCCAGTGTTCCTCGCTGAACGGGTAGCCACTGTGATTGCTGTACTCGAAGCAACGGACCTTGCCATCCCAAGACCCAACAACGATGTCCGGCCGATAGTCACGGTCAACATCGTCGATCGTCACTGCAAATGCTCGGAAGGTGTAGGGGCTTGTCCAGACATGGTCGAACATATTCTCGGTATTGGCATATGGATCATAGATGTGGCGCTGTTCAAAGACGTAGACTCGCCCGTCACTGCTTGCTGCAACGATCTCCATGAAGTCATTGAGGTCAGTATCGCCTATTGCAAGAGAGAGAACGTCGCCCTTGATGATGCTGTCACCACTGTCCCATAC
>JAGSHP010000364.1 GCA_029855925.1 Candidatus Thorarchaeota archaeon
CATTGACAGAGAGCAGAGACGAATCGATATAGAATCAGGCGCGCTCAAGCATTCATTTCCACTCAAACCCATACCCATTAGACTGCTACAGAGGATGCTAGAGGCAACTGACTTCAAGGAAGAGTCGATGGTAGCCTTGGAGAAACTAGTACACGACCGGGTCTTTGAGGCAACGGTCGCCACGCATACAAGTGGAGCAATCTATCCCACGAACCTCGTCATCAAGCTCGCATTTCCAACATTATTGGACAACTACATTGAAGGTATGATCGACGAACTCGAAGGCGATCTTCTCTCGTTTCAAGGACAGCCAATAGAGGAAACAATTGGACAGCGTCTTCAACTCTTTCGACGTCTATTCCTGGACGACTCAAAGATCGATCCATTTCGATTGGGGGTATTGGAGATATACGGGGAACTCACACTGAAGAACCTCATGAGGGATCCCAGAACTTCACTGCTGTTCCGATGGTTCGAGGGAGGTCGGTCAAAGAGCGTTCAACTGAATTGTCTCACTGAGATTGTATCGGAGAGAACGCCATACTTTAGGTTCTTGAGCGTCATGCGCGCTATGTTTGCGTCACATTTTGTTGATTTGCTGGAGGCAAAACACAGCTGTGCATACAAGCTCTGGGTCACCGATGCACTGAACAAGGATCTAAGTGACAGACGCGGCTTCCCCCTGTTGCCATAGAGTGCGCAGACGGTGATCATTGCACATCATTGATTCTGCCTTGTTCTGCAGGGCTGAGTCCGCGCAGTGGAGTCAAGACAATCGCCAACACCAAGAATAGAGCAAATACCCAGAAGGACCAAGTTATCGCAGCGGCATAGTATTCAACGTACAGAGCGCCTGATGTGATGCCTGTCGGATTGAAGATCGAGAAGAAGAGGCCGAATATGGTTGTGGAAATGGCGATTGCGACTGAGAACCCGGTCGTTCTTGCTATGTTTGTCAGCGCACTCACGACTCCAAGATACTGCTTGGGCGCGGAGGTCATTATGAAGTTTCCATTGGCCACAGAGAAGATCGACAGACCAGTGGACATGACGACTATGCTGAGACCCATCAAGAGAAGGTTCGGAGTGGTCCAGCCCAACAGTAACAGTCCGATGGTCTGAATCAATAGACCTAGGAGGGTCTGAGAACGAGCAGGGACTCGTTCAGACAACAACCCAGCGAGCGGACCAGTTATTGAGAACATTATTGGCTGAATTGCGAGAAAGATGCCGGTCAGGCTCTGCGAGATTCCCAGAGCATCTTGAAACAGGAACGGCAGAAGGAAGGTCACGGGCGCAATCGCCATGAAGGAGAACAGGGCGGTGATGAGGCTGACTGAGATCCGACGGTCTGCCATCACACTCGTTGGAATGATCGGCGAGATGAATCGTCGCTCCCTGACAATGAAACCTACGAACGTGACTATTGAGACCCCAATTAGAATCAGGAAATACCCGACACCCATCTTGATTCCCACAGATGCAGCATAGACAATTGCGAACAGTGTGGCAAAGAACAGACCGGCACCGATGCTATCGAATTTTACTTCTCTGATCTGCACCGTGGGCGGGATTATCATTGCGACCATTATGAACCCGATGACACCCACAGGGATGTTCACCAGAAAGATACTTGCCCAGCCATAGAACTCCGTGAGAACACCACCAAGCACTGGACCAAAGCCAAGAGCGGCAGCTAGGATGACAGAGTTGAGTCCAATGGCACGACCTCGATTCTCGGGTGTAGTGAAGTAGGTGATCAGCGCCAGCCCATTGGCGGTCATCAGGCTTGACCCGAATGCTTGGAACACTCTTGAGGCTATGAGAATGTGCAGGGTGGGCGAGAGAGCACATGTGAGCGAGCCAAGTGTGAAGAACAAGATCCCGTACTTGAAGATGCGAGTCTTCCCAAATCGATCACCAAGTTTGCCACCAAGGGGCATCAACGAGGTGAGTACCAACAGATATGCAACTGTCACCCATTGAATGTCGCTCATTCCGACATTGAACTGCTCCGCCATTGTCCAGAGCGAGACATTCACTATCGAGGAATCAAGGGCGCTGAGGAATACACCAAACCCGGTGGCTAGCACGACAAGATACGGACTGAGCGAGTGAGTCGACATATCATCATCAGCAGCAACAGAAACATCAGCAGCCCAGTCCCGTGTCATGGCCATTCACTAGACGAACGATAGCATAGACGACTGTTATGATGTTTGCGGAAGTAGTTCAAAAGTTATCCAAAGGAGAAAAAGAAGGCTTGATGGAATGAGGTGATCATCCCATCAAGGACCTTCAGGACCAAATCGCGTTCAAAGTGTAAAGTATTCTGCGAGATTGCCATCGAACTCTTGCGGGGTGTCGGCACCACCGTACGGGTAGTTAGACAGCGCCCAATCATAGCACTGCTCCATTGTTGTGAAGCCCTGGCCAACAAGACCGGCCTCAAGGAACCAGTAGGTCCAAGCACCGTTCTGATAGGTCGGCTCGTCATAACCATACCCAGAGTCGGTACAGGTAGTGGTCAGGTAGAAGTTCGCTGCATTAGTGTCAGACATGACTTCGTTCATACCACCAGAGTAGCAGTGGTCAAGGAATATGAAGACCTTGCTGACAGCAGGCTCGAATACCTGAGCCATCTCAACGTCGGTGAATGATCCATCTTCACCATCACTGCCGACGCCATAGTCCCACATGCAGATGGTCTCTCCGCCAGAGTAGGTTGTCCCATGACCTGAACTTGCAAAGACGATAATGTCGTCTTCGTCGGCCTGAGCAATGAAGTCAGCAAGTGCCGTCTTCACATTGTACTCTGTTGCGAGGCCGTCCCACTGCGGATAACTGTTGGAGTTGTCGCCGAAGAGCTTGATCGTGTAACCAAGCCCGCTAAGGTAGTTGTACCAGTCGGTCGCATCCTCGTCACAATAGGACAGATCGTTCACTGCCTGATAGTCGGAGATACCAACTATTACAGCATAGCGATTCTGACCTGGCGGAGGAGGCGGATCCTCAACATTGTCCACGGTCACAGTGTTTGAGTCTGTTCCCGTCAGACCGCCACTATCTGTGGCAGAGGCTGAGATGGTGTGTGTTCCATCATCAACGGTTGTCGTGTCCCAAACATATGAGTTGGCTGTCGCAACAGCGACTCCATCAATCGATATTGTCGGGATGAGGTCTCCGTCCTGTGTGTCCGTCGCAGTCACAGTAATCGTGACTACACCCTGGACAGTCGCTAGATTTGCA
>JAGSHP010000300.1 GCA_029855925.1 Candidatus Thorarchaeota archaeon
ATCCCTTGGTTTCTTCTGGCAAGACCCTCCTCATCAGCAGTGACAAGCTGGATGGCTCCGTAGTCGCAGGCCTTGACGCACGCCGGATCACCGCCGCAGAGGTCGCACTTGATTGCCCGTCTTCCAATCGGGTCGAGAGTGATTCCACCGTATCTGCAAGCAGTCACACAGTTTCCGCAGCCAATACATACGGACTCGTCCACTGTTAGGACGCCTGCCTCGTTGTAGACAATGGCACCTGTAGGGCACGCCTCCTGGCATAGTGCGTGTTCGCACTGCAGACAGACGACTGGTATCACCAGATTGCGCGCCTCATCTCTGATGACCTGGATTCTGGCTCTTCGCGGATTGAAAGTTGATGTATGCTGTATCGAACATGCCAGCTCACAGTTTCTGCAGCCTGTGCATACGTTGATGTCGATGGTGAGGAATCTCTTCAAGGTGGAAAGCTCCCTATTGTATTGGTTGGTTCTCCTCCTTTGTAACGTCTACCTCTTTAAGTTGTTGCCTCCCATTTGCCTTCGAAAACATCGAAATGAGCAGCTTCTTCTTTTTTTGCTCATCCGCTCAGAACGAAATCTTTGGCAGTTTACTAGTCTTGGTTGCCACAAGAAAGTATATTTGTCCGATGATTGTTGCGACAGATACAATCTCTTCTAGTAAACCATTCATTGTGGATTGTTTGGCATTGAACACATTTCCTCACTCGACACCCCACGACAACACAGAGCCCGATAACTTTCGGGTATTACTTGACAGGATACCAATTCCCTCCTTTATTGTAGACTCCAGATTGATAATATTCCACACAAATTCTGCTGCCTCCAAGACCTTTAACATTGATTCATCATCATATGGGAACCTCTCCTTTCTCTCACTCGTCTCACGTGATTTTCAATCAGATGTAGAAGATTACCTTCGGTCTCCCCCTGAAAAGTTCGAAGAATATACTCTCAGTACTTACCTCATTCAAGAAACTATTCAGATACCTGTGGAACTCACTGTGACCACCACCAAGAATCCCCCGCAAGGACTCGTAATCTACGCATCCGACCTGTCCCGACACATGCGTACATCTGGCACACCCGTGGATACTGACCAGATCTTCAGACTACTTGTAGAGACCTCTAATGTTGCAGGTATGCTCGTTGTTGACGACAAGTACAGATTTGTCTATGTGAATAAGAAATTCGCAAGCATGGTCGGTTCGACGGTTTCTGACATGATTGGTCACGATTTCCGAAACTGGGTACATCCTGATGACGTTGGGTTAGTCGCCGGTCGGTACGAGGCTAGACAGAGAGGCACTCATGTGCCTCCTGTGTATGATTTTCGTATCATTCGAGCAGATGACCATGACGAGCGAATCCTCCGAATTCACAGCACTGTGCTTGTTGGTCTGGACAGGATTACATACACAGCTGCAATGGCCATTGACGTGACGGAAGAGGCGAAAGGCAGACAGAAGCTCGAAGAGAGTGAACACAAGTATCTAACACTTGTAGAGACCATGACTTCTGGTCTTGCAGTAGACACGCCTGATGGCACGATCAAGTTCGTCAATAGCACACTGGTTCGAATGCTGGGTTACTCCAGCGAGGACGAGCTGGTCGGTCAGCCAATAACCAAGATGCTTGCCGGTTGGACCATGGAGACTGTGAGAGAAACTCTTGTGCGACGACAAGCCGGTGTAGTCGAGCAATATGAGGCAAACCTCCTCACCAAGACTGGTGATCAGATTCCCGTGATTGTTTCCGTCACTCCGCTCTATGACAGTGATGGGCAGTATTCTGGGAGCTTGGCAGTATTTACGGACGTTTCCGAGATCAAGGCGGCGGACACCGAGATTCGTTTTCTCTTGGACCTCCTACTACATGATGTGGGAAATCAACTCCAGCTTGTACTTGCAGGAACTGACCTGTTAGGATTCGCAAGAACCCCGGAGGAATCGCTCACTGCGACATCATACATTAAGGATGGTGTGAACCGTTGCCTCAACATAATCAGTAATGTACGTCGTGCTGAGGCAACAAAGGTAGAACCGCCACGCCCGATCGATATCGTGGAGGTCCTCAAAGAGGAGTGTTCTCTTCTCCAGCGACAACTGGATGTGACCCCTGTCATCAAGGAACTTCCTGAGTCACAGACCATCCGTGCAGACAGCGCACTCGGTCATCTGCTTCGAAACCTCCTCGAAAACGCTGTCAAGCACAACCCACGGCCTGACAAGAAAATATGGATTCGCGGAAGAAACATCGACTCTTGGTTCGAACTCTGCATCTCTGACAATGGACCTGGTCTGCCGGACTGGAAGAAGAAGGAGTTGTTCAATCCACAGCGTCGCTATGGAGGCGTTGGTCTTCATCTTGTTCAGAAGATTGCTAAGAAGTATAGTGCTCGTATAAGAGTAAGGGATCGTGTCGAAGGTCATCCCAAGGAGGGCCTTGAGGTCTGCATTCGATTTCCGCACATGTATCTTGACTACACCTGAGCCGAACGACTTTTCTTATCCTGTTCTCTGTCTGTAGTCTATTCCTCCCCAGGTGATTCAAGTGGGACCCAAGACGATTCTCATCAAACACGGATACACAATCACGATGAACTCGCAGCGCGACATCATTCAAGATGGTGCTGTCTACATCGAGAACGAACGCATAGTTGCTGTTGGGAGGACGGACGAGCTTGCCGGATATGGTGCGGACGAGGTGATTGATGCGTCTGGCATGATCATCATGCCCGGGCTCATTGACACACATGTGCATCTCGCACAGGCTCTCATCCGTGGATGTGCAGACGACGTTGCATTGGTTGACTGGCTCAAGAAATACGTCTGGGTCTTACAGGGCAACTTCACCAATGAGGATGGCGAGGTCTCTGCGGAACTATGCATGGCGGAGATGATTCGGACAGGGACGACCTCCTTCATAGAGTGCATGATCCACTCCCGGTACGGATTCGATGGCATTGCCAAGGTTGTGGAACGTGCAGGAATGCGTGCCGCCCTCTCCAAGATTGTCATGAACTCGACGGGGTACGCGGACAATCCAGACATCATGTATCCCGGCATGGTCGAGACTGAGGAGGACTGCCTGCGCGAGACTGACTTGATGCTCTCACGCTGGCACGGAAGAGCAGATGGCAGGATTCAGGTATGGTACGGTCTGAGATCCTTGGGGGCAGTCACTGATGACCTGTTCAAGAGGGTCGTTGCTCTATCACAAGAGAGACATACTCGGATGACGATGCATCTTGGTGAGGTAGTGGACGATGTCAGATATGTCAAGGACAAGGGCTACAAGAACCTGACAGAGTTTGCTGGGGACATGGGGCTTCTCCGACCGAATATGGTGTTTGCCCACGGAATTCACTTTGAGGACCACGAGATTGATGTCATTGCCAGGTCCGGCGCGCACATCGCCCATTGCCCTGCATCGAACCTGAAACTCGCGTCTGGTTTTGCAAAGATACCGCTGATGCTCGAGCGTGGGGTGTCCGTCTCGCTGGGCTGCGATGGGGGGCCGAGCAACAATACGTACGACATGATCCGTGAGATGCGCCTTGCCGCCCTGATTCACAAGCCCGTGGCAAACGATCCGCTTGCAGTCCCTGCTGAGACCGTTCTCGAGATGGCGACTCTTGGAGGCGCTGCAGCAATGGGTCTTGCCGACAAGGTCGGCTCACTGGAGCCCGGCAAGCTGGCCGATGTGATCCTTATTGACATGCGAGATGTTGGACTTGCACCCAACACGAATCCGGTCTCGAACCTTGTCTATGCTGGCTCGGGTCACAATGTTGACACAGTTATCGTCAATGGACAGATTCTGATGCGAAACCGTCAGCTGCTCACTCTTGACGAGGAACAACTGCTCTCCCGCGCTGCGAAACACAGTGATGCGCTCCTTAAGCGCGCAGGAATTGAGATCACTCCGAAGTGGACCATCCATTAATTCACTGGATGTCGACAGAATCTTGTCATTAGATTGGACTCCACGCACGTGTCCTCAGTGGCAAGAATGTGTACGAAGTTGATTCTTCCATTGCAACACGTTGTTTCATTTCAGACCGAAGGTATGAATAACGCCTCGTATTCCGTGTAGTCATCATCATGCTCATGTTCTCTCCCCGTGTAGAGGAGGTCCTCATGGATGCGAAGAGTTCTGAGTTTCAATGGGAATGCGTACTCTCTTCTTAGCAGTGCCAGAATGTCCGAAACAGTTCGTATTGCTCCACCTGATGCTAACTGATAC
>JAGSHP010000238.1 GCA_029855925.1 Candidatus Thorarchaeota archaeon
CTCCGCCCAAGAACTCACCACGAATTGTGTATCGTCCTATGGATGGCGGAGTCCAAATGGCTGTTGAGTTGAACATCAAGTCGATTTGAATTGTATCAATGAGGACATCGGAACTATAAATGGTCAGATTCACCTTACCGTGTTCTAGCTTGTTGCCGTACTCATCAGTGACGTTAGCATGGATGATGACAGGAACACCCGCTACTAGAGTTGCAGGATTTCCTTCAATCCATATGTCTGTGTTTGTCTCGATCAGGCAGCAACTCAGCTTAGCCATGTCTATAGATGGGAAGTACACTGGTGTGCCCGCATATTCGGCTATGGCAATGGCTCTGGCACTCACTGAGATGATGTCAACGACATCCCCCGGCACTTGCCACGAAAATGTATCATTGACTCCGATAATGACTGTGAATCTAAACACATGATAGTCCATGATGCAATGCTGCCCCTCGTTAAATGGCTGCGAGTCCGGATCAAGTAGGGTGCCGTTCCAGAACTCTGTATAGTTGGTCGTGACAAACAGGTTGACAACTTCGCCATTCAGAGAATTGCCCATGGAGTCTTCTAGGAAGACGCTGAAGTCATATGTTACATTGAACGGGAAGTTGTAATGACGCACGACTTGCAGTGTGAGATTGGTGTCGAGTGGCATGATGTTGGTGTGTAGAATCTTGCTCATCGCTGCGTCATAGACTATTGAACGAGTTGTGAATGCCACAAATGAATAACTGTCCGAGCCGGGATCAGGTGACCATGTCATCTGAGCCAGTCCAGAGTCATCTACTGTTACGGAACCAATCTCGACCATCCCGGTGCAAGTGAAATAGGCAAAGTGTACAATGATGTCCTCCTGAAGAGGCTCGTCTTCAGTGCCATTGAGGTCCGTCACTGAAACGTCAAGGTCAAGAGACTGACCCGCGATGATACTTGAGGGACCAGTGAGATCGATGCGTACCATTCGCCAGCTGACAGTAAATGTATCAATGAAGAGCGGTGAGGGATCATAGGCTTCATCCCCGTAATACCCAGCAGTGAGTTCATAGAGTCCATACTCGGGAACAGTGACCGTAATTGAGTCATTGAATCCCGTGACAATATTGAATGTAATTGCACGGTCCATGAGCCCACCAAGGTCAGTTATATTGACCTGAACGGCCTGGTCAAACAGGCGATTACCAAACTGGTCATAGAGAAAGACATCAATGTGTACATCCGTGCCATCACCGGTCCATTCGGACTCGACAGAAATATTCGTATCGATCCGGTCGATAACAGTATGTCTTGGACTGCTCACCCCAGTACTAAGAACGGAGTCATGCAGTGTAATTGCAAAGACCACAATTGATTGCTCCGGGATAGTTGCGACTTGCCACTGCATAGATGCCAGTCCGGTGACATCGGTTGTTGCAACCCCAATCTCATGAAATACTCCCCATGCAAGATACTCGTACACTGCATCTGTGTCCAGATAATCCGTCTGGTTGATTGTTGGATAGATCGCAATTTCACTCTCCGTCACGTAGCAGAAGAGCACGGTGACATTATAGAGTGGGATGTCATCCACAGAGTCGTAAACAGCTACATCCAGAGGATAGGATATTCCTGAAGGAGATATGAATGGGTGCACGATTGAGGGAATGTCTTCGAGGATCACGCTGACAGGGCGGCCTTGGATTGTAAGCGTGACTCCACCCTGACTCGGCTCGTAGGTGGGATCACCTGCATATTTGCAGACAATATCAATCGTACCGGACTCCGCACCTGTGACTTGGACTGTATCATTCTGGCCTTCAACTACAGCAAATGACTCAAGATATGTTCCGTAATCTACAGTGACCTGCATCACTCCACCCTCGACTGAGTTGGAGTAGTAATCAAAGAGGTCGAATGAAACAGTCACTGGTTCGCCCACATAGAACGCATCCAAGTCGGATGACGGATTGATAGAAATGGCGGTGAAGAAACCATTCACGACAATTTCACCAGTTGCAGTTGCCGCGTTATAGACAGCATCGCCTGAGTATGTTGCGGTTATTGTATATATACCATACATCTGCAGTTTTACCTCGAAGGTGGAGTCAAGTCCAGAGGTAATCTCAAACTCCTGATGATAATCATGGGGGCCCTCTATGATAACTCTGACCTGACAGTCCAGCAAAGTGCCAAACTGATTCGCGAGTAGCGTGGTGATGCTTGCATTCTCACCAGCATTGATTGACGAAGCACCGACTAGTGGTTCTCGGAAGTACGTTCCTATCGTGCTCATGGCAACAGACTGGGTGGACACGGCCGCTGAGTAGGTGGCAGTTGCAGTGGAGTTGGCATAGAGTGTAACTTCAGAACCAGCTAGGGCAATCCACTCGCTCTCCGTCAACGACCAATAGAGACTGGCCACCCCATATCCATCAGTGACTGCAGTGCCGATCATTCTTCGCTCTCCTCCAAATTCGTAAGAGAACGAAACATTGATCCCCGAAACCGGGTAATTGCCAGCCCAATCGTCAGTGAGATTGCAAGACAACAATATGTCGGTACCAACCGTGATTTCGGGCGAGTTGAGTTCAATTGAAACAGGACGCTGGTCCTGTTGATGCAATTCCAGTACATGTGATTCTAGGTCAACATAATACCCGTTTGGAACAAAGTCAAAGGAGAGTGTGTAATCTCCAACTTCTACTGGACTGAAAACGAATTCGGCTGAGATCAATCCATCATGCGCCGTCTGATATATCGTCACAGTTTCACTTGTTGATGGACCGACAACGCTTACGTTAATCCTCTGACCTATCATTGCTACGGCGCTGCCGCTGCTATCACGTATCACTATGGAAACAGTGAACGGTCGTTGGTCATAAGGTACTGCGGAATAGTGTACGACCTCAAGGTCACTGGGATTGAACTCCCATGATGCAATCCGCCAGTACGTAAAGCCAGAGAACTGTTCGGAAACGGTTGCAGATACATCCTGTAAGACATCCAGGTCGACCACAACAACGATTCGTACAGCCAAGCCTCCAGCAGCAAGATCAAAAGAAGTATCAAGTGTGAAAGCGAAGGTCACAGCCCCAGTTGTATCAACCTCAGCCTGTGCAATTGTGACAATCTTGCCATTTTGAATCGCCTGAAGCTCTACATCAAACGGGAGCTCTTGAGGGAGATCGCCGTTGGAATTGAGGACTGTGAAAGAGAGGGTGTGAGGAGTTCCCTCTACAAGAGTCACATCTGATGCGGGATCAAGTGTCCAGACAAGCTTTTCCTTCAAAATAGATACGATGACAGACTTGCCAGCAATGCTCAAATGGTCATCAAATTTCACGGGGAAGGTCAGCCGATGCGTCGCGGGACTCCAGACAATAGAGGGCGAGGAACCGATGGAATAAGTGAAATCGCCTTCCACATAGGACAAATCAACAAAATTCCAAGAGTCAATCATTGGTGACGGAATTAGAAGACTAATCGTTGTATCTTCTGGAACGTCCCCGACATTGTATAGAATGACCAACTGAATGTCGCCACTGGTGACTCTCGAGTAACCAATGTAGGCCCCAGTCTGGTCTATTGCGGGTACATACGGTATGACAAACTCGCCTTGATTTCGAAGAACGAGGTAACGATATACAATTCGAGTGTTGCCAGCATTGTCAATACCCTTGAACTGGAGTACATGATAGCCATCTGCATAATCCGACGTATCCCAATCGTAAGCCCAATGACCATTACTGATCTGGAGACTCACTGGGTCACCGCCGTCAATTTTGAGTTGAAATGAACTGAGGCCAGAGAGAGCATCATGTGCAGTTCCAAAGAACTGGACTACCTGTCCTGCAACAACATCATCTGAGGCGTGCGAGTCGACTGTCACTGTGGGCGGGGTGATATCGAAAATGCACCAGATCCCGGAGTAGCTCTGACTCGCCGAATTGCCAACTTCATCGTCCACAGAGATTGACTTGAGCGTGTAGGTC
>JAGSHP010000423.1 GCA_029855925.1 Candidatus Thorarchaeota archaeon
CAATGTACTACCGAGGCTCGAGCGGGGGTCTTTTAGTATACGATGTCACTCGTCGGAGAACCTTCATTGTTCTCGAAGAGTGGCTGGCAGAACTTGAGAAGGCTGTGGGCAAGACAATACCCCTCGTACTTGTTGCTAACAAGACTGACCTACCGGACAGAGTTATTACACCCGAGGAGGGGCACGAATTTGCCGAGAGGCACAATATGCCCTATGTCGAGTCATCAGCCAAGACTGGTGAGGGTATTCTGGATGTGTTTGAGAAACTGGCCAAAATACTTGTTGAGAATCGTAGACGGGCCTCATAAGTTGACTACTGCGCGCTCATTTGTAGGTAGAGGATGCTATGCCCAGTCCTGACGAGTACTACGCAGCCAACACTATTCCCCCCATCGCTTGGGCCCTGGATCTGTATCTCAAACACAAGGGGCGATTCAAGAACCAGAGAGTGCTGGAAATCTCTTTTCCGGCAGGTCATCACAAGGAGAAACTGAAGAAGGTGGGACTGCACGAGATTGCAGTATGGACTGCCGACCGCCAGATTTGGGCCCGGGCCCGTTGTCAGGTATCAAAGGACTGCAAGTTCAACGGACCCCGTGTGAACGGTGCTGACCGAGAGGCCATTAAGACACTCCCCTGGAATGAGATTGATGATCAGAAGTTCTTCCCCGCAATCCGTAAGTGGATCATGAAGATGGACCTCGACTTCTCATTGTTCATTCGCGCCCTCAACACGGTCTGTGACAAGAAGGTCGAGCTGCCCCTGACTACCCAATATGGAAAGACGTTCGAGAAGTTCAATGCCTATCGGCAGACGCGTTGGCCAAAAGATGTGACTCCTGCCGACAAGGACAAGTTTCTCCAAGAGGTTTTGTTGCGTGTTGCTTTCTGGTTTCAGACTGCTGCAATTGTGGGCGCTCTGAAATAGAACAGTCGCCTCTGACAATCTGGTATGACCTTCTTGCGATACAGTAATCTTGAACCTCTGCAGCTTCCATATCATGGTTGATTTTGCCAAGCTGCATAAGCGCGCCCGTCACGACATTCGAGTCTGCATCCAAGCTTGGTCTGAGACCCTCCGCGATGTGCTTGGTGACAAGATAGAGTTCATGTATGCAAAGGGCTCCGGCATCAAGAGATGGGACACCCCTATCGACTATGTTCCTCTTCTCAGTGATGTGGATATTCATCTCTTCTTCAAGAATGATTTTGACTTCTTCACAGATGCGGAAGACCACCTTGAACGTTCTCTGGAGATACTTACGGAACATGAGGAACGATTCAGAGCGATCGAGCCCGACCCGCTCCACTTTCCTCGCTCGCAACTCGTCATCCTCAACAAGATCATGAAGGAGGACTGGTTTGTCCCTCCTCGCCTTAAGGACATTCAACCAGTCTTTGGTGAGCCGCACATTGAGGAAGAGGCAGTGCCAGAACGAATCAGGTTCGTAGACCGCTGGCGTCTTGAGGAGATTGAGTCTTTTCTCCAGTTCATCCCCCTGAGTCTGGTGGACCGGTCTGGTCCCGACTACTGGAACCTTGTGCGACGCATGAGCTGGCGCGTTTCGCCCGCACCCGTTCGACTGCTCACTCAGACTCATCCGGATCCGGGAGAGGTGTGGGGCTGGAACAGAACCCGGGTCTTGGACGAGCTGGCTGAGCGTGGGCTCGAGCAACTGGCCTCTCACTACAGGAAGTACTATGAGGCTGGCTGGGACCTGTTTCTCTCCGACCTGAAGAGCACAGAGGCATATCGACAACTTGTGTTCCATGGATATCATGTGATGAGACTCTCCCTCGAGACAGTTCGCCGACTGTAATGTACTCATCATAACGTCTATAGCCAGTGCATGTGCCTAAAGGCACTGGCGGAGGTAATACTGATGAAGCTAGGTCTTCTTGTCAATCCAATCGCCGGAATGGGCGGAAGGGTCGGTCTAAAGGGAACGGATGGCGTACTGGAAGAGGCCATTCGACGAGGGGCTGAACCTGTAGCGCCCATACGTGCCCGTGAGTTCTTAGAGGCTCTTGAGTCCCTCAGCACGACCATGGATTTGGAACTCACCATTATCACGTGCCCGGGACCCATGGGTGCCGACATAGTGAAGAACACGAATTTGCCGTTTGAGACCATCGACATCGCCATCAACGAGAAGACCAGCTCTGAGGACACTCGAAAGTGCGTTGCTGCGCTCTACGCCGCAGATGTCAGGCTTCTCGTATTTGTGGGTGGTGATGGTACGGCGCGCGACATTCTCGATAGTGTGAACGAGAATCATCTCGATGATCTTCTTGTTCTGGGTGTCCCCTCAGGTGTGAAGATGTACTCGGGCATCTTTGTTGTCAATCCAAAGGATGCCGCGGAGGTGGTCCGGCTTGTCACTCAGGGAACAGTTCATCCTGCCGAGTTTGAGATCATGGATGCTGATGAGGAGGCATATCGCCACGATCGTTTTGTCATCCGACTGTATGGGTATCTGAAGGCACCTGCGGTTCCTGCTCGGTTCCAGGGCGCGAAGCAGGCAAGTCCCGAGACCGTGAACGAGCACGAGGCACAGGAGTCCATTGCTCGGTATATTATAGACAATATGGAACCCGGTGAGATGTACATCCTAGGGCCCGGCACCACAGTCAAGACACTGGCAGACCTGCTTGGCATGAAGAAGACGGTATTGGGTGTCGATGTGTATCAGGATGGTACGGTCTACAATGATGTGAATGAGAAACGATTGCTGGAGCTGGTCAAGGACCCGGAGAAGACATGGATTGTGGTCTCTCCAATTGGTCATCAGGGGATGCTATTTGGTCGAGGGAACCAACAGATCAGTCCGAAGATAATCAAGTTGGTGGGAAAGGATCATATTCGTGTTCTCAGTACACCTGGAAAACTGAAGGGGATCGAGGGAAAGACTCTGAAGGTGGACACTGGGGACTCTGACGTCGACGCGATGCTCAGAGGGTACATTCGAGTAATCACCGACTACAACGAGGTTCGTCTGGTGAAAGTAGAATAAGGAATCATTGACATCTTATCGTGTGAGCAAATGAGGTGATAACATGATTGTATTGATGAC
>JAGSHP010000192.1 GCA_029855925.1 Candidatus Thorarchaeota archaeon
GACAAGGACACCATCATCAACGAGAACCTGCAACACATATGCCAAGAAGTCGGGATCCGTATAGCCGAAGTGAGAGAGGATCTCATCAGCGGTTCGTGGTTTCGAAAGAAACTCAAACCAACCCTCTTCGCGCAACACATGGATGACATTGCCACGAAAGAACGCTGCGATCTGCGCCTGATGCTTTCTAGAATTCTTTCCAAGTTTCAATAGTTCATTCCAAGCTTTAGCCTTCGATAACAACTAACTCGCCTCCAAAGAATCATCCAAGCAGTCCTCGTCGGTTGATGAAGTCAACCATCTCGAATACGTCTCTTATCTCCCGTACATGACCATCTTCAAGAAGATCGATTATTGAGGACTTTCCTGTTAAGAGCGGACGGAGAATGACTGACGCTATAGGAAATCTCTTGCTGACCAGTTCTACGATGCGGTTCGTCCTATCCGGAAAGGGAATGGTGGTGACAGAGAAGAGCAATGCATCGGTCACCAATCGATGAATGGTATCTGAATCAATATCAGGAATCAGTCCGATCACTTGTAATGCCATTTGGATGGCACGTTGATTTGTAAACGACATACCTTTGTCCACTTCTAGCAGACCCTCACAGAGCCCCTCTAGAGCAGGGAGCACCGATGGATTATTGAACGCGACAAAGACCACTCGTTCCTGTGAGACCCATACGTGGATATCCATATCTGCCAGGCCAAAGGTGAGTGTTCGTGGCATCTTGTCATAGACTCGTTCTGCCTCCTCAACTCGTTCCATCACAAGCCGAGCAAGTTCGGTTGGTCGAAATTCCTCAGGACAGAGGAAGGGTTTCACCCAGAACCGTTGCCTGTCCACCATGACCAGAAGCGTGACGAATTTGTTCTCAGTCACTTGTAGACTCTGTCCTGGCTGCACAACAAGGCTAGACTGTCCCGGTGAATCTCCTGAGGTAATAGGCTCGACATAAGCATCTCGATAACCCCTAAAGAGACCCTTTTGATCTATGACTATGGAGTTATGATGGCGCTCTCCAGATATTTCGTGTGATACTCTGACGGTCGTCAACTGCATTCCAAAATAGTCCTTATGTGGTGTCTTTGACTCGTATGTCTTCGGGTCATTGAGACTGAAACGTATCGGTTCACCACAAATCTTGCATTTAAATTCAGTAATTAAATTCCCTGTCTGATCTGGTCGCTGCATGAACTAACCTCCTTTTGAAATACGTTCCACAATCCATCGCCGTAACGCATCGATTCCGTCCCCATTCAGACAGCTGGTCTCAAAATACGCCTCTATCTGTGGTCTGCTCTTCAACAGGACATCAACTAGCTCTTGATCGAATGCATCAGGCAAGTCAGTCTTATTTCGAACAAGTACCATAGCGGGAAGATGTGCATCAGAGCTCGTTCCTTGACCATCCTCAATCAGAGTGATCCACTTCTCAATATCCAATAGCGATTGAAGGTCATCCGAGCCAAAGACTAGGATGATAATGTCAATTCCTCCAAATGCCAAACGGCCCGCATCACGAAAGGGATGAATCGGCTGATCAAGTTGACCTGCAATATCGATCACTTGGACGACCCCCACTTGGTCCCCACCTGCGAGGTCGGCCATCTTCAGTGTGTCAATATTTAGGAACAAAGTTCGATGATACTCTTCTTTGAAACTGTCGAGTGCCCCATGCTTGAGAACATTCAATAGACTTGTCTTCCCAACTGCTCCTGAGCCAGCAAGCAACATCTTCCCAACCTTATGTCGCTGCTTTATCCGTTCCAACAAAGTAGCAGAATCAGAAGACCTCGTCGTGCTTGTCATTGGCATATCCATCTGCATCTACCTGCATCAGTCCCATAACTGCGAAATTCAGGTGTATATGTATGTCAAAGCCAAATATAACCCTTTTCACATTTATCCCAATAATTTTAGTAAGAAATGTACATTAGACTGTGCCACTCGGGGGCCACACTGCGATCCTAAGTAACGAAGCCAAATAGATTATCGAGAATCATTTATCTACCGCATGGTCACTCCAAGTACGAAGACGATGAAGAAGTATTTCGAAGCCAACCGGACAATGTGGGACAGATTCGCGAAGGTCCACTTTGACTCCTGTC
>JAGSHP010000123.1 GCA_029855925.1 Candidatus Thorarchaeota archaeon
CATCCATAACAACCACAGGACCGTCCCTCACACGTGTCGCGCCCAGCCGAACAGCTGTTCCGAGACCGCGTTCACCTCTGCGTACTATTAGATGAAGGCCAGTGTATTTCTTGGCGAGAGCCGTGACAATCTCTTGTGTTCGATCCTGACTGTCGTCATCAACTATGTAGATGTCAGTCCCATCAGTACCCAGTTGCGTGAATATCGCTTCAATCAGTTGGGAAATGTTACCTTCCTCATTGAGTGTGGGGATTATCACGGAACATCTCATTGCCTATCGCCTTCATCCGGAGTAGTGTAAGGCAGTCAGAGTATCTCACAACACCTCTAAAGAAGTTGCCTGATAGCAAGAGGTCAACGAGTCTAGCCCGACTGTAATAGTGCTTCCCTTGCCAGACGCAGCCCCTTTCCATCATTGACGGGATACCAAGTTCTGGCAGGGATGTTTATTGCAAAGAGACGACCCTCCTTAGCCAACACTGGTGCCACCACATTCTCAAATGATGATTCAACCTCGAGTGAAACAAGCCTCCTGAAGTAGTCGTATACCTCAGGGCCAAAGACAGTGATTCCCGTATGGGCGGGAATTGCGACAGGGGGATATTTCGTGATGTCTCGGACCCGTCCGTGATCAATGATAAGACCAGAGTAGGAGTAGGGAGTCTCGGGTACGACAATGAATGTGGCAATACAACCATTCTTGCGTGCGCGGACCTGACCCTCCAGAAAGACCTCACCGTAGGGTCGCTTCATTCCGATGATCATGTCATCGGGATTGTGAATAATGGACGTATATGATTCATCAATGGTGCCATTGTTTAGAGCGTGTAGAATCGCACCTGCGTTTCCGACCTTTCGTCCATCTGGGTCTCGGGAGTAACGAATCTCAACACCCCAGCGAGAACCATCACCAAGATGCTCTTCGACGCGGTCTGCAAAGAAGCCCGTGAGCACAGCAAATTTCCTGATTCCAATCTCAGCATAGTTTCTGATGGTGCGCTCAATCATGCTCTCCCTGTCATCCACCTTGATCATGACCTTATTGATCCCAAGACTTCCGGTCTCAGCACGGATTCGTTCGCCCTTACCTCCCGCAGGCATCACAACGATGGTCTCACGTATGAGATCTTGAACCTCCTCAGGAGAAACGGTTGTTGTGGTATCGTCCGTGTTAATTCGTTCCCGAAGTTCGGCCATGATGGAATCAAGTGTGTCGGTCATGATACAATCAGCCACATTGACGAGGACGTACAGAAAAAAAAGGTATTCATACACAGAACGGCATTCGATGATGCTATTCTGTGCCCTCAGAGAGCCTGGCCATCTCTTCGAAGAGTGCAAGTGTCTTCTTTGCCTCCTCAGGCTTCATGCTCTCAATTGCATAGCCTGTGTGGACGATCACGTATTCTCCAACCTTGAGATTGGGAAGGAGTGTGACACAGACGCGCCTCTTCACATCGCCAAAGTCAACTTCTGCGTAGTCGCCATCGATCTTTAGGACAAGGCCAGGGACTGCAAGACACATTTCAATCACGCAAGAGATGGCAGAACTGTTTTAGAATCTTGTGAAGTGACAACTAGCTCACCGGTCTCCAGCAGATTCCGAGATCTGTTGCATATTCCTGAGCCGCCTGGACCTCTCCACGATGAACGTGTCGCGCAATGTCGGGATAGTCTTGGGGGGACCGCCGGACCTTGTGTTCCGGACGATATTGACCCATGATATTCACAAGACAGTCAGGCATGTTCTCAGCTACCCAGTCCAGTATGGGATAGGTACAGCACTCGAGATGATTGGGCATGACAAGATGCCTGATGATGACCTCTCCCGACTTGTATGCCAGGAGATGGTTTCTCGATACCACTTCAAAATAGCGGGGCACTCCAGACAGACGGAGGGCGCAGTCATCGTTACCGTACTTGAAGTCCGGGAGCCAGACATCGAACACATCCATGAGCAGGCGCATCGTGTCCATTGAACAGTACAGGTTGGAGTTCCATAGCTGCGTGACGTTCCTCGTCTGATGCACAAGTGATGCAATGATGGTGTGGGTATTGGGAATCGGATCACCACCAACATAGTTGATGTTCAGTGCGCCATCACTGGCCAGTGACTCGGCAATCTTAGCCAAGTCCTCGGGAGCCACAACTTCTCCGGCATAGGAGTTTGTGGAGATATCGTCATTTTGACAGAAGACGCAACCAAAGCAGCACGAAGAGAAGAAGATCGTGCCGCTTGGAACAAGTGGTGCCTCCTCTCCCACGTGAAGAAAGGCAGATGAAACACGTGACTCGGAGCCAAGGCGACACCAGCCATTCTCATCGCGTGACCGGTCCACCATGCAATTGCGCTCGCAGAAGTGACAGGACTGGAGGATTCGATTGGCGAGCTCGACCTTCAGGTCCAGGAAACTAGAGGTTGTTTCACAATCAAGTCGTCGTCGTTCGCCACCCTCATCCACATGGGTGACATAATCCGTAAACTCGTTCGACAGATCAGCATGCACGGACCAGAGTCTGTCGGTGGACTCGTCAAGTGCCGAGGGACATGCGATATCTTTGGCGAGAAGATACTTGGCCCATCGCGTACCATCAATGATACCCCTGTATCTATTCAATCGCCGAACAACCTCCGAGTCTTGCCAGACGGCAGAGGCATCGGATCGCAGGAATCGCCACATATCGTTCAGAGTATTCTCGCGGAGAGTTAAAAGAACTATGAAAAGCAGTTCTCGTCGCGGGACAGTCACATGCCAAGCGTAACTCGATAGTTCTCAATGGTCCGCTCTGCTGCGACAGCCCAGGTCTCCCTTTCGCTATAGGCATGAAGAGCCCTGCCAATCTCGGAACATCTGTCGGGATCGTCAAGGAGTTCTGTGACCTTTCTGGCAAGGTCCGCGGA
>JAGSHP010000072.1 GCA_029855925.1 Candidatus Thorarchaeota archaeon
CGTGAAAAACTAAATGAGCAAGAGATAGCCCAGTTAGAGAAGTTGAGAGATGGCATTCTAAAGAAATATGGCGGGACCGGCGTTCAGCGTATTCTAAATGAGGCTGTATTCGGATTTCTCCATATGATCACGGTATATCCCGTACATGATGTGAGTACATTATCTGATAGTGATGGAAATGTCTTACCTGATGTCTATCTTGTTCCTGAAGGGACAACAGCGAAAGAGTTTGCAGGGGTCATTCACACGGAACTGATGGAGAGCTTTATTCACGCAATTGACGCGCGGACTAAAATGAGAATCTCCGACAAGCACGTTCTGAATGATCGTGACGTCATAAAGATAGTCAGCGCAAAAGGCTCAAAGTAGAGGCGACCGACTCATCTCATCTTTTCCCCAATTGACCAGTACTCTCCGGATAGGGGAATGTACGTGAATAACCGAGCCTTTGCCACATCAAGACTGTCATCATTGGTCAGAACTGAATCGTCTATATGTACAGCCACAATCTGTGCAATGAAGAGATCATGGACACCGAGTGGCAGTACTTGCGTGACCTTACATTCCACATTGATGGGGCACTCGGCAATGAGTGGGCTTGAAACCTTTGTTGCTGGAGCCGCAGTGAAACCGCACTCTTTGAATTTGTCATAGTCACGGCCTGACTTCGTGCCACAGAATACAACAGACTCTAATTGGTCTGCTGACGGGATGTTGAGTACAAAGCTCCCAGCTGCCTTGACAAGATTGTAGCTATGGCGGTTAGGTCGGATCCCAATTGCAACTGTAGGGGGATTGCTGCAGACATTAGCGACCCAAGACAGTGTAATGATGTTTGAGTCATCACCAATGCGTACACTCAACAAAACTACAGGAGTTGGGACAATTGCCGTAGACGGCTTCATCTCTCGTTTCATAGCAATTTCAGCAGGAGCCTGACTTATCAATTAGTTGTTTCGTCATGTTTAAGACTAAGATACGCACGAAACCTCACATACAAACTGGCTCATTCGGAGAGAACAGAAATGGCACGGGTACTAGTAGCTGATCCAATTGCAGAGTCAGCAATCAAGAAAATGACTGATGCAGGGCTGGAGGTTGTCGTCAGAGATAAGGACGCTGATGGCCCGATTGTAGAGCAGATTAAGGGTTTCGACTGCATCGTCGTCCGTAGTGCAACAAAGGTCACCAAGGAAGTCATTGAGGCTGGAGATAGGCTTCGATTGATTGTTCGAGCAGGGGTGGGGCTGGACAATGTGGACCAAGATGCTGCAAAGGCGAAGGGTGTCAAGGTGATGAACACCCCTGAGGCCCCAACTGTTTCTGTTGCAGAGATGGTGTTCGCGCACATGTTTGCGCTTGCAAGAAACATAGCACTTGCAGATAGTTCAATGAAGGATGAACGCTGGGAGAAGAAGAAGCTGAAGGGAGTTGAACTCTGGCAAAAGACACTTGGAGTCATCGGCTTTGGGCGCATTGGTCAGGCTGTGGCCAAGAGGGCCAAGGCATTAGGAATGAATGTAATAGCTTATGATGTCGTGGATATCGATTCTATCTGTAAGGAGTTTGGTGCCAAGAGAGCCACCTTGGAGGAGATTCTAAGAGAGGCGGATTACATCACACTCCATGTGCCACTTCTCCCGCAGACGAAAGGGATGATAGGTCGGAAGCAGTTTGAGATGATGAAATCAACTGCCTTCATCATCAACACGTCCAGGGGAGGGGTCATTGATGAGAGTGCACTTCTAGACGCCCTCAATAGTGGGGAGATCGCAGGAGCAGGACTAGACGTCTTCGAGAACGAACCGCCAACAGATTGGAAACTGGTAAAACATCCAAAAATCATCGCGACTCCACATCTCGCCTCAACTACCGTTGAGGCACAGGCGAGAGTGGGCGAGTTGACAGCGGAGAAGGTCATAAATGAGCTTGCCTGAGGTATGAAGGACTGACCAATCGCTATATCTTTAAGGAAACATTATTGGCAATGAAGCGACTCATACCCTACAATGGACAATGGGTCCATCCATTCCTTTGTGTTGGCGGACAAGTCCGCGCGGGATGTGGCCTCAGTGGCTGAACCAGAAACACGAAAGAGCGATGTACGACAAAGGAAGGAAACGACATGGCGTACAAATACATGAATGATGTGTGGATTAAGGAGCAGCAAGAGCGCTCCGATATCGTCAGAAGCCGACTTATTGTTTGGAGAAAACAGGGCAGTATTGTTAGACTTGACAGGCCTACACGCCTCGGACGTGCCCGGGAACTGGGATACAAGGCAAAGCAAGGATACGTAGTTGTCAGAGTTAGAACTGGTCGCGGTCCACGTGAAAAGCCTCGCCCTCGAATGGGACGAAAGCCTCGAAGTCTTGGTGTCCGCAAGTACACCCCACAGAAGTCAAGACGCTGGATTGCAGAGGAAAGAGTTGCCCGGAAGTTTCCGAACCTCAGAGTTCTCAACTCGTATTGGGTGGGATCGGATCATAGATGGGTCTTCTATGAGGTGATTCTCGTTGATCCAAATCATCCAGTCATCTACAACGATCCTGAGATAAACTGGATCTGTGATGCAACACACAAGGGGCGCGTACACCGAGGATTGACCTCAGCAGGCAAGAGGAGCAGGGGTCTCCGAAGAAAGGGTCGTGGCGCAGAAAAGATAAGACCATCACTGGCTGCACACAAGAACCGTGGCAAATAATGAGTCAAGATAAGTAAGGAGTCAGACCATGCCATCGATTGAGAGAGTCGAGGCGAGGGCCTATTCCCGATCCACAGAGATTGTTGACCGAGTGAAGATGGCCGTGATGGCTCTCTTCCCAGAAACCGCAGAGGAGAAGGTCAAGCTCGACTCAACTACAACAGAGGGATATGGTCAAATTCCTATTGGTGTCATTACGGCCCAAGTTTCGAATAAGCGAATGGCTCAGGTCACATTCGAGCATATTATTGAAATGTTGCCGCCTGCCGACAGAGAGAAACTTGCCTCTACGGTTGAGCGTCGTCTTGATGATAAGTGCGTCCTTTTCCTAAGACTGGACAAACAAGAGGCATATCAGGGGAATATTCGGCTCGCCACAAGACCCGATGTAATTCGTGTCAAGGTATATTTGAGAGAGTATCCAAGATGCAATAGACTTGAAACCATTGAATTCATCAAAGGCGCTTTGATGAATACGGGGCGAAGATAAGGTGAGCGTAGACCTCAATGTTCTGATTCAGAACGAATATGTAGATGAATATCTCTTGATGGCAGAACGCTTTGGCGTAGAATATATACTCACAACGGAACGTCTTTCCCAGGAGGTTCGAGGAGAGAGAAACCCCACCATACTGCCCCGTGCAACTTTGACAGGTAGAACACTCAGTGCCCTGAGGACCCAGGTAAACCAGACCCGCAGGAACTCCGTGATAATTGCAGTACCATTGAGAGGTGTCAGCGTTGCCAATTGGGCTGCAGAGGACTCTAGAATCGACCTCCTAACACTCACTGTGAACGAGAAGGTACAAGGACTGAAATCAACAACAGCTAGGCTTGCTGCGGGCGCAGATGTTGCTCTTGAGATACCCATACGTCCCATTCTGGTCAGTTCGGGATTTGAGCGGTCCCGGATTCTAAAGATCTATCGAGAGGCGACTTCGATTGCTCTAGATGCGGGGATGCAGGTAGTCTTGTCCAGTGGAGCTCGGTCATACATTGAGATGAGGTCGCCGAGGGCAATGGAGTTTGTGGGGACGGTCATTGGTCTTGATAGAAGATATTCACGAGAGGCAATGGCATGGGCATTGGAACGAGTCAAGAGAAATGTGAAGCGCCTTGACGAGAGGTTCGTGGCGCCCGGAATTGAAGTGATTGAACCAGGGGAGGGTCGGACGTGAAACAATATCGAAGGCGCTATGTCTACTTTGAGCTGGTTGTTCAGGGCAAGCCTGTTACTGACCAACAACTTGTTAATGCAATTAGAAAGAGCCTGATGAAGCTCTATGGAGAGGTCGCGGTTGCAGATTCGCGTATCTTTCTTCAGAGATATGATGAGGTGTCCGGAACTGGTGTGCTTCAGGTAAACGAGAGAGTCTTAGAGCGAGCACTTGCTGCATCAGCACTCGTTTACGAGATTGATTCGTCAAGGGTTTCATTCGTCCCCAAGAAGACATCCGGGACCATTCGCGCCTTGACAAGAAAGACGGTCACGTCTTGATACAGGGAACTTCTGTGACTTCATCACCCTTCAGGTAGAATGCGTGTGAACTCCAGCTCCCTGTGCTCTTACTGGCAATGAGCCAAATGACGGGATTGAGTCTCATGTTCTCCACATCCCGTTCTGATGGTCGCGGAGGCGCCGGGTGAGAATGAAATATGCCAACCATTCTGATCCCGAAACGTTCGTATTGGATGAGGAGATTGTATTCCGTCACAGGGTCCACTTCGAATCGTGAAGGGGAGACTGCAGTGTTATTGACGGGTTCTATATGGGAAACTCGGGCAATTCCATCCTGAATGGTACCGAAGAGTAGTGCCACGGACTCGTTGGGAAGACTATTCTCTGCATGGTCATAGAGAGAGAGAAGATGCTCGGGGGTGATTTGTATGCCAGAGAATTGCATTGCTCAGAGTTCCTCAAAATGGAGATTTGACTGTTTCGAGGACTATGCAGGTCTCCACCTCACCAACGCCAGGAACCTTTCCCAGTCGACGCTCAAGGAAATCACGCAATTGCCCAAGGTCGTTGACGGTAACTTTCAACATCAGACCACAGGCGCCATCGAGAAAATAGGCCTCATCCACTTCGTCATAATTCCTAACAGTTTCAGCAATGATTGTAGCTTGTTTCATCATTGCTTTGACGCGGATCATTGCACAGATCTGACGTCCCATCTTCAATGGGTCCAATACAACAGTAAATCGTTTGATGACTCCCTCTTTTCGTAGACGTCTCACGCGTCGTCGAACAGTAACCTCGGTCTTGCCCACAACTACGGCAATATCCGAGAATGACATGCGGCCGTCCTGTTGTAAGAGAGAGATTATCTTCTTGTCAGTTTCATCTAGATCCACGAGGTCGACCTCAATTGTGCCGTTTTGGAACTTGACGTGTAGATGCGCGTATTCGTACATATACCTTCCGAATTGTGACTGAAGTCAATAGTCTTGTCGTTCACTCTGAATGAAGACTGACATGCTTGCTCACAATATTTGCAACTCTTTGGTCAGAATTCTCTCCTCTTGGCTTGACATCACCACATAGAGTTCGATGTGATCCAAGAGCTGAGGAGCACTTCGAATCTTCTTTTCAAGAAGCTCTTGTATCTGAAATATCCCCGATGCATTGCTCATCTCAATCTCAATACGTACTGTCTTCTTGGTGCCCTTTCTGATGCGAACTCGTCGAATTGCCATTGCAGAGGCTGAGTGTATATTGACACTTCCGGCCTCAAAGGGAATTCGTGCGCGTCCAGATGTCATGTCAAGTGCATCAGCCACGCCGACGACTCCTGCCTCAATGGTTGTTGGGCGTATGAATTTGTCATGAGAGTATATCGCATGTAAGACATGACCTCTCACGTGAACCTGCTTGTGTTTGTCATCTGGATAGACCTTCTCAAGAATGCCATCAACAATGGGTTTGGCAAGAAACACTGAGAATTCATTATGGTTCTCGCGATGAACGCTCATTCCAAGGTCGTGAAGATAACAGCCCAGAAGTACTATCAATTGAGCATCTTGAAAGGTTCCGGTTTCCTCCTGTACAATCGTTGGTTGAACCTCCGTGCCCAACGTGTCCAATAGTTCCATCCCGTTTTTGGTAACAATCAATGAGTGAATATGACCATGATCGCTATAGCCCAAACGGTCAATTGCCATTCGATTTGTGTCTTCAAGAATTGTCTGAACTTCAAGATTGGATTCTAGCGAGTCAAAGGCGGTCAGGCATAATTGGTTCTTCCTGAACAGCCGACGCACTCTATCACTCAATGTCTTCCTTGAGTGCCTTTGTTGTTTTGTCAATAGATTCTCCTCATAGTATATTATTTTCAGGTTGGCTTTCTAAGTTGCTATAGTGGCCCATTTGAGCATTAGTAGTTCGTCTGTTTCGCTGCTAACTCGCTTCGAGTGTGATGTGTATAGTAGAGTATGATTAGCAGTAGATAGCTGAAGTATGCCCCCACTTCAAATCCTGAGGGATTACCATTATAACCGAAAATGGACTTTGCGAGACCTCCAATGAGCCCATTCTCATGCAACATGGGATACGATCCATCAGCCAATAATGGAGGATTGATGTTCCAGATCTCCATGGGACCAATCAGCATTAGACCTGCATCCTGCAGCTCGTGAATCCCATAGGCAATCATTCCAGCAGCGACCAATATTAGAAATACTGAGGTCCATTTGAAGAGGGACTTCAGATTGATCTTCAACGATCCCCAGTAGATGCCAACTCCAATAAGACCTGCAAAAAGGAGTCCAATTACGGTTCCAATTATTGTCTGTGTAACATCTTGAACCGCCAATGCAAACGTGAATAGGACAAGCTCAACACCTTCGCGCAGCACCAGTGCAAAGGACAATAGACCAAGACTGGCTGATTCACCCAGTGCAATTCGAGTTTCTACGGAGTGTTCAATCTCAGTTGTAATGCGAGCCCCCATATTCCACATCCACACTATCATCGAGGTGAGAAGTACCGCGGCTACAAGAACTACCAATCCCTCAAATAGAGATAATATTGCCCCGTCAAGAGTGGACCAGATTGAGATGAACACCGAGGCAATTGCAATGCTTGCAATGATGGCAGCAATGAACCCCCAAATGACTGAGGTGCGTGATGAAGTCTGTCCGGTTCGCTTTAGATAAGAGAGAATAATCCCTATGATCAATGCAGCTTCAATTCCTTCCCGTAGGGCCACAAGAGCCGGCGCAACAATCATCTCAATTCGAGTTAACGTTTGTTAATTGCATAATAAATGGTACGGTCCGACGCTCAAGCGTGCGGTCTTGAGGGCACACATGCGCTTCAGTGTTAAGAACACCATCTTCGCCATGTACATAGTAAGAATGAGAGTGGTGCGGAGGGCGAGATTTGAACTCGCGAACTTCTACAAGACCAGATCCTAAGTCTGGCGCCTTTGACCTGGCTTGGCAACCTCCGCGTTCTGTGTAAGATGGCGCTGAAAAGCGATTAAAAGGTTACCTCAGAGAAAATGGAGAGCATCATTCTTCTACGGTCCAAAGGTGACTACAGCGCGGACACCGGTAAGTCTTCTTGTATCCGCCTTTGCTCGTCAGTTCACGTCTCACCAGTGCAATGTCGTTGTGTCCACATTTTGGGCAAGTCACATCAGTCATGAGAGATACACCATGTGGGCTCTTCTGTATTTGCATATCTAATTTGTTGTTAGGGAGAAAAACGCCAGATGCGAAGAATCTTAACCACGTCACAATGTTTTTATTAGCCTCGTAAGATGTCGCGCAGACCCCAAGGGCTGACCTCGGGGCAACATTGTTCTCGTGACGAGAAGTTGTGTTCAGTAAGAGCGTGATGAACAAATGTCTTCAAGAAGTAGACAGGCAGCGGCCAGAACCCGCGATAAGTGGCGAGAGAAGGTTTGGTACCAGATATTGGCGCCAGATTATTTCGATAACAAGGACATAGGTCTCACATTAGCCAGTGATCCTGAACTTCTACTAGGCCGCACAGTCCAGCCCACGCTCTACGATATCACAGGTAATTTTGACCAGATCCATGTGAAACTGAAATTCAAGATAATTGATGTTGTTGGTCAGCAGGCCAAGACGGTATTCCATGGGCATGAGTGGAGTTCAGACTATCTTCGAGGTCTCGTCCGAAGGGGTACTTCTAGAATTGACTGGATAGGGCCCATTCTAACAAAGGACGACTACTTGATGAGAATCTCTGTCATAGTGTTTACAACGACCAGATCCAAGACTAGTCAGGAAAAGGCCGTTAGAAAGGAGATTGAGAGAGTAATTCGGGCTCATGCGAAAAAACACACCTTTGACGAGCTTGTGCAGAAAGTCGTTCTTGGAGAGCTTGCTCAAGAAGTCAGGGAGAGAGTGAGAGTCATCATCCCCATACGAGAGTGTGAGATACGAAAGAGCAAGGTGCTCAAAGGACCCGAAGAGGTCAAGGCACGACGTGCTCGTCTTAGACGCGGAACGACGAAGGCTCAGTAGAGTGGAAACACGCAGAGCTTTGTGGCTCTGCGTGTTTCTTACTATCTGAAAGATTATATGCCGGGATGAAGCTGACCATCTGCACCTCAGCAGGTGGAGTGTTATGCCCCCGAAGGACATGAACATCATTGTATTTGGCTGCATGCAATGCATGTATGCTGCAGCTGATCTCGCAGGGACCATGAAACTTCAATATGATGCCAGTGCAAGGATAATCCGGATGCCATGTACTGCCAGACTGGACATCAATTTCGTTTTGAAGGCGCTTCAGGAGGGTGCTGATGGTGTGTTGGTTGTGGGCTGCCATCCAGGTGACTGCGCATATAAGACAGGCAATCTTGGAGCTGAGAGAAGAGTTCGGTTTGCGCGGAAACTGATAGGGCAACTGGGTCTCAACGAGGACAGGGTAAAAATGGTATTTGTCAGTGCGGCTGAGGGCGACAAATTCGCAACCGAGGTCAATGCCTTTGCCGATGAGATCAGAAAAATCGGACCAAATCCAATCAGATTGTGACAATGAACTGGCGCCGAGGACGAGATTCGAACTCGCGAGCCACTAAGGGCAACGGTTTTCGAGACCGTCTCCGTAACCACTTGGATACCTCGGCACTGAATCATTGTCTTGAGCAATTAGACAATAGCACAGGCATGTGGCTTCAAATTTAACATTACTGTTATTGGAACTCATGATGAGTGTCGTGCCTGCTCTAGAGCTGATTGCATTACCTCTCGAGCAACCGTGACCAATCGTTCAAGCGATTGTTCTGAGCGCGCCCCTGCATATAATCGTGCTTTGGGCTCGGTTCCGGAAACTCTGACAAGAACATATGAACCATCGTTGCAGTCAACACGAACGCCATCGATGTCGAGGACCTTTTCAACGCCACTGATTGATGTGGGCAACATGGTGAGAACCTGCCGAATGAAAGCAGACTTCAGTTCATCGGGGCAGTGAATATGCTCTCGAACCATGGGATACTCTGGGATTGTGCTCATCAGGCGCTCGCAACTGCCTTCGCCCAGTGCATCCACCAATTGAGCGAACCTTGCAGCCCCAGCAATTCCATCCATCCATAGACCGAGGTCGGTAAAGATGGGTTTCCAAGGCTCTGATGCCAAGACAATCTGGTCAGCCGCATCTTGTATGAACTGTTCTTGAAGCGAGCCAAGTGGAACACGTACGACTTCCCCACCAGCATTCTTCACAACCTCATCAATGACGCTTGATGTATCAATTGACGTCACAACTGTTCCATGCCCTTGCCGTGAAATCTCGTCACGGGCAAAGAGAGCAATTACTCGATTCTGATCGATAAATCTCCCAGATTCATCAATGACAGCCAGCCGGTCACCATCACCATCATGACACAGAGTGACTGCATAATCTGACTCCTCTGAAACACTCATTGTATCAGCAAGATTCTTTGGGGATGGCTCAGCGGGACGACCAGGAAAATATCCATCGGGATGTGAATTAATAGTGGCCACTGAGAATCCGAGATCATGTAGGAGCGAGGGCGTGTAATTAGTTGCCGCGCCATTTGCAAGATCAATCAGTATTCGGGTACCATTGCTAATAGAACCGCGATCCATGAGAAAGTTCTTGACCCGTTGAATATACTCATTCCGAATATCAGAGTGCCTCAGCGAACCAACTGAATTCCAACTAGCAACAATGTACTTGTGAGATGCCAGCAAGGACTCGATTTGAACCTCCTCCGTTCTTACAAATTCTCGCCCATGAGTGAAGAACTTGAAACCGTTATCGGTGGGAGGATTATGACTGGCGGTAATAATGACCGAAGCATCTACTGATGGGACTGTGCTGGAGAATGCAACAGCGGGCATGGGCGCAATTCCAAGGGAGATGACATCAACACCAGTTGAAAGCAGGCCTGAAACAAAGGCGCTATGCAGTACTTCGCGGGTGGTTCTTGCGTCAGTACCCACCATCACTGTTCCGTAACCGCCCAGATAGGATCCTAAGGACCGGCCAAGATTCATTGCAAATATTGTGTCAATGCGTTCGAAATTGCCGCGAATTCCCGAGGTGCCAAAGATTTTCTTGGTGGGTTCATTCATAGACAGGACCGCCGTAATGCGTGAGTTAGATGTCTGGCATGTGGTCTGACATTGCCAATTGAGTCTTTCTAATGAAGATGTTCCAAGGTGCATCGTCGAAGTTGTTCACTCCTGCGGAAGAGCAAGATCGACAATATCCTTTGCGGCCTCCCCGATTTTTTGCAGACTATCAATAACCAAGAGATAGGAGTGAGAGAAACTACTCGCGTTGATGATGAGGTCATGGCGAAGCTGCGTTGCGGATGCAATCAAATCCTTTTCAGCAACCATCACCCATGACACCTTTTCGGGGTCGAAATGGAAGAGATTAGTAATCGACTTTGTTAGCATTTCTTGTACAAGTTGCACAATGGTCTGAATTTGATCAACAAGAGATTGTTCAAGTGGTTCGCTGGTCTGAGATGCAATGTCCACAGCCAAATCTGCAATCCGCTCGATGTACTGAACTGCAAGACGGAAGTCAAGGGCTTCCACGGGAGCGATGTTCATCTTTTCGGACATGCTAGGATATTGAATGGCCGACCGTAATTCACGAACGATAAGGAAGAAGAGTCGATCCACTTCTTCATCCCGTTGTTGAACTTCAACAGCCAAGTCGTGATTCCCCTCGTAGAGGGCGGTAAGAGCATCATTGAGCATTCTCATGGCAATCAGATTCATTCGCTTCATTGCCTTATCAACAGGAATTGTTGATGGGTCAACAAGACATTGAACAACGAGCTGGTAGTCATCCTCGTCGGTCACTTCGAGGGCGACGAATCGTTTGATGATATTTCTGAGTTCGTTTCGTTCGGCATTGGATATGGGAGATTCACTAACAATACGGATCTCGTCAAACCCCAGGAGGTACTTGCTTGTGATAGACCAACGCAGATTTGAATTGATACTGACGGTCGTTGAGCGAGTGGTCCCAGCTTTGGGAAGCCTTGGATCGATGATAAGACATCCATCCTCGCGCTCTGAGATCACCACTGAGTCACCCTTCTTGAGATCGCGTCCAATCACCCACTTCTTGGGGAGTACCACAAGGAATGAACTTCCATCTTTGCCGCCCGTTTGCTGTAATCGCCGGATTTCCATCTGAATACCTTCTAGCCGCGCTCAATCAAGAAAAGGGGGAACAATTCTTATTACAATTGCTAGAAGCGATTATGTCAAGCACAGTGTTGATGGACCTGAGGTCTGGGAATTGGTGCCCCTTGAATCCCGCAATACGAAAGAAAATACTCAGAATATTCGTCGAGTCAGGCCTTCAGATTGCGCCTGACGCTCTTGACCTGATGGCAACGATGAAGGCCCCAATCAAACTCGCTAGAGAGATTGTCCAATCAAACATAGATTTGCAAGAGGTACCAGTGATTTCGCGCAAATTGGTCGAAGAAGTAGTCGGAGGAGCTATGAAGCAGGGAACAGAGTCTAAGACCACAGTCGAACGGATTTCAACAGTAACAGAAACGGATTTGGATCATGTTGATGATAGTGGTGAAACGGATCACTGGAACATTCATGTCCTAAAGAACCCCACTTTCGAGATGGTTTCATCACTGGGTCAGGTGGATGATTTCCATGCGCTCTTTATTGATAGGTTTTATCAAATAAAGAAAATATATATGGGTCGCATCGACACACGGAGCGCCATTCCGATTAAGACTGCAATTATGAGAAAACAGGATGCATATAGACTAAAGTCATTGAACAGGGGGATGGAGAGGCGACAGAAGCCACTTGAAACTAAAGTCATTGGAATGGTCAAGAGTAAGAGCGTATCGCGTTCTCGAAACATAATATTAGAACTGGAAGATGAAGAGGCATCCATGGTCTGTGTCATTCCATCCGGGCGAAAGGGACTGCAGGGCCAGGAACTTGTCAAGAGGGGAGATTCAATACTATTGGACGAAGTGGTGTGTATTTCGGGCTTTGTAGATCAAGACGGCAGATTGATTGCGGATGAGGTTCTATTTCCGGATATTCCAGCTGCGCGGGATATGGGACGAGCACGAAGAGACGTCTATGCTGCATTCATCTCGGATATTCATTGTGGAAGTAAGGAGTTTCTAGAAGATGAGTTTGATCGATTCATCGGGTGGCTGAAAGGGAATGATGTGCCTGAGGACAAGAAGGACATCGTCAATAGAACTGAGTACCTGTTTATCGCGGGAGACCTTGTGGATGGGGTAGGTGTTTATCCAGGCCAAGAGGAGGATTTATTGATCCCGAGCATTCATGAACAATATGCACTGCTTGCTAGCAAGCTACGAAGACTGCCAGAACGTATCAAGATCATAACTATTCCGGGGAACCACGATGCATGCCGTCAGGCACTGCCCAAACCACCAATCCCAGCCGAGTTTGCAGAGGCCCTGTACTCACTGAACCAGAGAGTACTCATGCTTGGCGATCCGAGCTTGATTTCGGTTGAGGGAGTAAAGATACTACTGACTCATGGCGATTCATTAGACGACCTTGTGACTCAAATCCCTGGTGCATCCTACAAGAAACCTGCAATACCCATGATAGAACTTCTAAAGAAGCGACACTTAGTGCCATTGTATGGAGGCAAGACTGAACTTGCACCACTTCATAAGGACTGGATGGTCATTGATAAAGTGCCAGACATCGTGCATTTTGGTCATGCGCATCACAATGCAATTGATAGCTATAGAGGAGTTAGAGTGATAAATTCTGGAACTTTTCAGTCTCAGACCGACTTTATGAAGAAGCAGGGGGTGGTTCCAACACCAGGAATTGTTACATTCGTCAATCTTAGAACTGGACTTCCGACGGTGGAAACATTTTTTGACTTCTCAAAAATGAGTGAAGAGTATTACTAGTTAAGACAATATCGAACCGCTCAGTCAGCTCTCTTGTTAGTACTCGGCGAGTCAGCCAATAATCTGCTCAATCTTGTACTTGTATAACAGAGTTGAAAGGGCCAAGACCGTCAGAAGGAAGAAGACCCCGGTCAAGGCGATCTGGAGGGGATTGCTCAGGGGGGTGTCAGGACCTTGAATGCTGGAGGTGCTACCAATTTTGAAGGATTCATTAAGGAAGTTTACTAGAGTGTGCGCCACAATCGGGCCTGCAAGTGAAGATGCGCTGGTGAACTTCACGTAATAGATTGAAAAGAATAGTCCTAGAATCCCGGAGAAGACGACGGACACAAAGATATCGGACAATAATGAGAGCCCGGTCTTTCCATTTGCGAAGGGCCAACAGATGTGCCAGAAACCGAAAACAATTGCGGAC